>JAISCG010000159.1 GCA_031265715.1 Holosporaceae bacterium
CCATGGAAAAATTCGAAAAAGAACGCTAAACTGTTCTTAATTTTTAAAAATTGCAGGAAAGCAAATGAGATTACCAGCTCGCATGGCAGTATATCTGTTGTTGAAAAGAGACGATGAAATTCTCCTCTTGCTTCGACAAAACACCGGATATCAAGACGGAAACTGGAGCGTGGTAGCAGGACACGTTGAAGAAGGTGAAGGCATAATCGACGCACTTGTTCGAGAAGCAAAAGAAGAGGCAGATATCGATATAACCGGCAATGATCTTGAAAGAGAAGAAATTGTCGAAGTATTTTTTCGTGAAATATTTCAAAAACGAAACACAGATACAGGGAATATTGCAGAAGGACAATTTTAAGTGATAGAAATTGAAAAGAAATTGAATCCGTCCAATGAATCTGTCGAGCTTGTTAAGAAAGACACCATTTTTGTTACGCATAAAATCATGAATGACATTTTGTATGACTATGAAGACCTTTCCCTAATAAAAAATGATGTTTGGCTTAGAAAACGCAACGGAAAATTTGACCTAAAAGTATCCAAAGATAAAGACAGAAAGACTCGATTTTTAGATGTTTATGATGAAATTGAAGATGAATCTAAAATTTGCGAGATACTTAATGTCGTATCAATAAAGGACGCAAATTTTATTGAAATTGCAAGTCTGACGACCAAACGGGAAAAATATAAGTTTGGCGAATTTAATATCGATTTGGATATCGTTACTTCTGCAGCCGACGATTTCGTCTATAATCTTCTGGAGGTGGAACTGATGGTGGAAAGTGAATCTGATATTCCAATAGCCTGTGAAAAAATGAAAAAGTTTATGGATGAATACGATATCGCAGACAAATCTGCTAATGCAAAAATCATACAATATTTTTACGAGAAAAAACGTCATATTTTTGATGCGCTGCAGCAATGATTAGAGAATTTTTGATGCATCGAAAAAATCTGAAACAAAAATTGGAGCAACATAATCCGGAAGACGAAACAGAAATCTTCGACAGAGCGAAAATGCCGGATTTTATAAATTTGCGATATTTTGAATCAATTACGTGGAAGCGTCCGAATAATCATAGCGAACCCGAATAAATAAATTGCGTGTCGGAATCTCACTCATCGAAAAACGACCGTTGGCCGCTTCCAATTCGCCTTGATCGTCTGGTACACAGAAAAAAACTTCACGTCGACCAACCTCATTTAACAACGATTCCTGCACGGTATCTTGTATCTTTGAAGTGAGCAACGGGATCAGCTAAACTGTTGCTTGCAGGCGGAGAGAAGCCGTTGATGCACTTATGCTTTCAAGCATGTAGTGAAGATTTAGCTCCTCCGCCAATTTCGGTTAAGACCGAACGGTATCTTGTGACCTCAAACTCGAGTGATCACGCATTTTACAAGGTTGGTCAAACCGCTATCATTTTACTTCGGAGAGGTGTGTAATGCAAAATCATGTTATCGGCGTCGATGTTTCCGACGGAAAAACAAGAAAGAAAACCTTTAAAAATACAGACTCGAGTTTTGAAAAATTAGTTATTTGGACAAAAGAATTGCAGCTTGTCGATCCGCATTTTTGTATGGAAGCAACTGGTTGTTATTCCGAAGGAATTGCGGAATTTCTCTACAACTCCGGATTCAGGATCAGCGTTGTAAATCCACTGCAAATCAAATCTTTCAGGATGAGCAAAATGATCCGCCAAAAAACCGACAGCTCCGACGCCGAGGTCATTGCACATTTTTGTCTGCAGAATGATCCGGATTGACGACTCCCAAACCTCGGGAAAACAAAGAGTTACATGAAATTAACCTGCGATTGGATTCTCTTAACGAAGAGTTGAATCGGCTAACGAATTTTCTTGAGAAAAAAATGCTCAACGAGCGGGTAAAAAAATCGATCGACGAGGAAATTGTTTTTATTCGAGAAACGATCAAAGATTTGGAGGGTGAAGCCCAAAAAATTGTTAAAAATACAGAAAAACTTCGGAAAGATTTTGAATATCTCATGAGCATAAAAGGAGTCGGAGATACCGTCTTTCGAGTCAATCGCCGAAAGCCAAATTTTCATCGAAATGAGAATTATTTTTGAGAATGCCGAAAAAGAGATGCATCAGTTTTCTCATGACAGCGACGATAATGACTTTAGCACATTTACCTCGTGCTTCAAGCTTTTTAAAAATGTGATGGGTGGTAAGTTACAAAACTCCAAATGACGTGTCTAAGCCAAGAGCTTTATCTATGCTCAGATAGGCTCTATGAAACTCTAAAACTCATTAATTCGGTCTAAAAAACTGGGAGCACCATACTCAAGATAAAAACGTTTTGCCAATAAAAATTGGCTGGGGAAACTGGATTCGAACCAATGTTGCCCGGTCCAGAGCCAGGAGTTCTACCGCTAAACTATTCCCCAACGAGGATGCACGGTTATTAATATCATTAAAATATCATTTTGTATACATCAAAGTTTGAATTGTGTTAGTCCACCAGGGTCATTTAATTCTCTCTGATAATTTTAACAGCGCGTTTATGGAAGCGAGCACATTCGAAGCGCAGGGCTGTCACCGATTTGTGCAACTTGTGCGCGAGGGAAACAGATAAATT
>JAISCG010000035.1 GCA_031265715.1 Holosporaceae bacterium
ATAAAATATGACAAGTGGGCTCCTGATATTCGGGAAAGATACATGATGGACGCGGAAGAGTTGTATCATCACTGGGATTGTCCCGCAACCAAAGCTTTGTATGAGGCTGAAGATAAGGGTAGAGCTGAGGGCATCGCCGTGGGTGAAGCCAGGGGTAGAGAAGAAAAAAGAGAAATGGTTCGCCAGCTTTTACGCAACAATGTTGACATGAATGTAATCGCAATTTCATCCGGCCTTTCCATTGAGGAGATTGAATCATTAAAAGCGCACTAGGCGCTCTTAAAATTGAACCCCAGCATTTTTTCCTATTCAATCCAAGAGACGGGGACCGATTTTTGCACTAAATCCCTGAGCAGTAAGTGTTTCGGATGATTCCCGCTGAGAATCGCTTCTTTGATTCTCGGACTGAGCAGATTCAGTTTTAGAATCTGCTGAACGTGCCGCTTTGAGAGCTTATTTTTCAGGCAAAACATCATCAAATCTCCGTCGAATTGCTCATAAATGAGCTTTTCCCAGAGGTATGCTTTTACGATTCCGTTGACAAGGGCTGCGTCGGGATCCGATTTTTCGGCCGAATAGGTATCACTTAAAATCTTCCCTCGATACGATCCGCGTTTTACGTAGTTAAGTGGGATAGGGTTAACGCCCTCGCCTTTAGGCGAACACTTCAGTATAATATCAAGGTATGAGATATAGACACGGAGCCCACAGCACATATGATCTGAAATATCACATAGTATTCTGTACGAAATACAGGTACAGGATTCTAGCAGGGCATATAGCAACGAGAGTTATAGAATTAATAAGGGAAATATGTTCAGCTAATTATGTTGATATAGTAAGCGGGAATATAAGTCCTGATCATGTGCATATGCTAATATCAGCTCCTCCGAACCAATCATTATCCAAAATAGTTCAATCTCTTTTTGGGTAGATTCCCCGCAGCTTGCTGCGCATATAAAAAAATAAAAAGTTTCACAGATCCACTAAATACCCCGCTGCTCTGCAGCGGGCGTCATTTATTGAAGAAAACATAACCTACTCTGAACTCGACAGAAAATCATCGATACTTGCGTCTGTGATTCTTTCCAAAAGTAATGCACCAAGCGTTGCAATAAGAATGAACGCTGGCATTGATTTAATCGTCGCAATTCTTGCCGTGTTAAAAGCCGGAAAAATGTATATTCCGATTGATCCAATAGTTCCGGATACAAGAGCAAAATACATTCTTTCCGATTCTGGAACAAAATGCATGGTTACAAATATCGATTGTGATTTTGAATGTGATGTGATCAATATCTCGGAAGTTGATTTTACGGCAGATACCGAGAACATAAATTGTTATCCGAAGCCTGACGATTACGCCTACATGATATATACAACCGGAACGACGGGGGATCCAAAGGGAACGAGAATTACTCATCACAATGTCGTTAGGTTGTTCAAAGCGACTGACGACGAGTTTAAATTCAATGGCGCAGATGTGTGGTGTCTGTTTCACTCCTACGGATTCGACTTTTCCGTGTGGGAGATGTTTGGGGCGTTGTTGTTCGGAGGAAAATTGATAATTCCAACTCGGGAAGAAATTCTTTCTCCCCAAAAATTTTATGGATTTATCGAAAAAAACAAAGTCAGTGTTCTCAATCAAACTCCAAGCGCGTTGAGATCAGTTTTAAAGGAATGGCCTCGTAAATTACCTTCGCTCAGATACATAATTTCCGGCGGAGAAGCTCTTGAGCCAAGCGTAATTAAAGAATGGTCTGCTTCTCCTAACTTCAATTGCACAAAGCTCATAAATATGTACGGAATAACAGAAACCACTGTTCATAATACCTACTATGAAGTTATCGGATCAGAAAAAAATAGCGTAATAGGCACTCCGCTGAAGGATCTCGACATATATCTTATCGACGAAGGTGAAAAAGTCGTTTCCGATGGTTTGAAGGGAGAAATCATCGTTGCCGGAGATGGAGTTTCCTGCGGGTACTTTAATAAAGATAAAATTACCCGGAAAAAATTTGTAAGAATTCCATCGATAGATGAAAGACTGTTTTATCGATCCGGCGATTTGGCAATAAGAAACAACGTTGGTAATTTGGTTTATCTCGGTCGCATAGACAGACAGGTTCAACTTCGCGGATTTAGAATTGAATTGGCCGAAATAGAATTAAAGGCTTTCGAATTTTATCAAAAACAATGCGTTGCCATTATTGAAAATATTAGCAATGAAGATTGTTTATCATTGTATATAAAATCAGATAATTCCATGAACAAAAGCGATTTAAGATTGTTTTTGTCCAAAAATCTTCCGGGCTACATGATACCGAATTATATTTACTGCGTAGACGAGTTCCCGCTAAATATGAACGGCAAGATAAATATCGAAGCTCTAAAAAAATTAAAAACTGTCGAAACCGATACGATAGCGCTCCAACTTACTTCCGAAGAAAAAATTGTAAAAGAAGTGTGTGAAAAAATATTAGCATGCAATATATCAGATATTTCAAAAAACTTTTTTGAGTTGGGAGCCCATTCTTTCAGCATAATAAAAATAGCGAAAAAGCTTGAAGAGCATGGGTACAAAATCGATGTTTTGGATCTGTTTGTATATTCGAGTGTAAAAGATTTAGCTGCGTTTTTACGAACCAAAAAGGAAAATTGATAATGGCTTTTGATATTGCTGTAGTCGGAATAGGATGTTCGTTTCCCGGAGCAAACTGCACTGAATCATTTTTGAATTTAATAAAATCAGATGAGTCGCATATTGTAGACGTATCCGCGCATGCCAGGAATGAAGGAAGTAGCTATATTCCGTTTAAAGGTGTTCTTCACGATGCATTTTTATTCGATGCGGAATTGTTCGGTTTTTCCAAAGGCGACGCTCAAATACTGGACCCGCAGCACAGGATTTTCTTTCAAACGGCATACAGAGCTCTTGAATCTGCTGGCTACGGCAATCCAAAATCAATTGATAAAAAAGTGGGAGTTTATGCTTCCAGTGGATTTTCCGGATATCTATTTCATCATCTTTCAAATAGTGAAGAAGTCAGGGCAAAGTACGACGACCTATATATTCAATTGTTAAACGATAAAGATTTTATGGCGACGAGATTTTCGTATTTGATGAATTTCAACGGGCTGTCCATAAGCGTTCAATGCGGGTGTTCAAGTTCTTTGGTCGGTGTTCACTTGGCGGCGCAATCTCTTTTGCTTCAGGAATGCGATGTCGCAGTGGTCGGCGGTTCTTCAATATCGTATCCAATTTACGCCGGATATACATACAGCGAAGATTCAATCGCATCAAGAGATGGAAAAATATCTTACCACCCGTCGGTTTTTTCTTTCACCTGAGATTTCAGTCGAATATTGTTATTTTATTAACTTCCCCGACGTGAGGTCACTTTCCACCAAGTACCATGCTACCGGAAAAGTGTCAAAAAATGGTTAATTTTGGCTCACCACCCGACCAATCCCTCTCTACCTTAAAATTTCAGCAAAATATTGTTATTTTATTAACTTCCCCGGCGCGAGGTCGCTTTCCACCAGGTACCACATTATACAGAAAAGGTAAAAAATTCGCTAATTTTGAAAAAAATATCCAAAATTAACCATTTTTTGACACTTTTCCGGTAGCATGATACCTGGTGGAAAGCGACCTCGCGTCGGGAAAGTTAATAAAATAACAATATTTTGCTGAAATCTCAGGTGAAAGAAAAAACCGACGGGTGGTAAGAATTGCAATATTCAATTTAAAGTTGTACACTCGCACCTGTAGTAAGTTGGTAGGTTGTTAGTGAAGAGGTTTTTGTTTTTTTTGTTGGGTTGCTTTGCGTTAGGGGGTAGTCTGGAAGTTCAGGGATTAGGGATAGTTGCTGCTTTCGTTGATGCTGGAACTGTCGCTTTAGGAGCCGTGGGGGCAGCTGGTTACGCCGTTAGGGATGATAGGGGTGATTTGGCCGTAATTAGTGCAAATATGGGGACGTTGAATCTTTTGACCCCAGTTTGTGGTCTTGTGGCTCCAGGGACTCCTGTGACAGTAGGTAATGTTAGTGCAGCGTTGCAAGTAATGTTGCAAGCAGTATTGCCGCCTGGTTCGTTATTGGCTGCGCCATTGGCTGCGTCCCTAGCAGCTGTTCTTGGTGTGCACGATGGTAATCTTGGCGTAATTGCTAATAACGTAAATGATATTGGGCCACACTGGTCGGCCAGAAGTGACAATGAGCTAGCGCAGATGCAAGGTGATATAGGAAGGCTTGCGTGCTTTGGGGCGGGTGGTTTGGTTGATGTCGCTTTCGAATCTGTGGGAATAGCTGGTGTTGTGAGTGCAGCTGGCCTTGCTGGTGCTGCAGGAGGAGCTTTGGCTGCTTTAGTTCCTATATTTACCCCTCACGATAATTTGATAGTTGTCCAAGTTGGATTGATAGGAGATCTTGTTAATCCTTTTGCGAAGGTAATGTCCGTTGGTCGTGTGTTGTTCCCCGCTGGAGCGAGTATATTGGCGATTTGTGGAAGCTTTGGGCATGGTAACGAAGTGTTCACCTTGGTATTTTCTTTTTTTGTATTCATGCTGGAATTTTTGTTGTTGTGTTAGCGGTGATTTTGTGGTAAGAAGGATGGGAAGGATGGTGTTGAATGAAAAAGTCTGTTTTACTGGTAGTGTGGTTTGGTTTTCTTGCGGTAGAGACGATGGATTCGATGGTAGTGAGGGATGGCAGGGCTTTTTCGGATCTGGTGCTTTTTCCTCGTTCGGTTCAAGACGGAGATGGTGAAAGCGCTAGGCTTTTCAAAGATGTTGTGAGTAGTTCGTTTGTGGTTTCCGGGTTTCGGGAAACCGAAGTGGATGAGTTGTGCGCTGAAGCTACTCGTGTTTTACCTGTGCGTTTAACGATGAAAGCAATGAGAGATGTTCTTGGTAAGGCTTGTCCTAATGGAGTGTTTAGTAAATTTTCGGATAGCAATTTTTCTTTCTTGGGTCGCGTATTCCCAAGCGTGTATGATATGGGTCG
>JAISCG010000040.1 GCA_031265715.1 Holosporaceae bacterium
TTGAGGCAGGCTCCGAAAATTCCGGATATGGTTGAAATGATGCCGACCACTTCTCCCGGTAAATCCCGCTTATAGGAAGTCAGCATCAGCAGGCAAAAAATCAATCCCAGCGCCGCGCTGATAACCATTATATTTTGTCTCTTGTTGTGATTATAGGCGTTAAACATATTTAACCTGTTGTTTTCGTTACAATTATAACCCTGGTTTTTGTGTTGTTTATCTTTTTTCATTTTGTTCTCCTCAGTTCATAAAAACAGTGTGATCCGAAAATTCTTTTCGGTTCGCGATATGCCGCCCAAAACGGCTTGACGGTTTTTTCGTGATAATGATCGCATCCGTCTGTCAGATCCGGCCATCTTCCCGCCAGCACATTTTCTGCGACCTCCGAGCAAACCCTGAAAATTGAGTCTTTTGGCGGGGCGTCCTTTATTTTCCCGTAGTTGGGATCATTTTTATTCCAACAGGAAAATTGGTACGGAGCGAGACAGACGTCGGCGATTGTCCCCGCAAAATTTTTATTTTTTCTGTTAACGATGACGTTCGCAATCGCGATCAAAGATGCGATTCCGAATTTGTGTAATTCTCCGCGCCCCTCTCCGAATATTGTGCGCGCAAGAATGTCAGAATCTGTTGTGCTATAAGTCATTGTTCTTCCTTTATAAAATTAATTGTGATTAAATTTGTTTTTGATGTATGAAAAACGCCGTTACTTTTATACGTCGATTTTTCATTTGTATTTTTATTGATTACTTCTATTTTGCAGAATCCGTTTTTTAATTCGTCGTACAAATTTGTTTTTTGCGAGATCGAAAAATTTTTTATTCCGATAAACCGATGACCGGATTCCGATTGCAGATCATTCGTCGGATCGATTCCGGAATTTTGCATTGCGCTCAGCGGAGACACAAAAAGACTTACAAAATTTTTTCCGGGCATCGAACAAAAAACGCAGGATTCCATTTGCTTGGGATGCATGCCGTATTCGCACAATCCGCCGTAGGGATAAATTTTGCGATCGACAAAAGTGTCGCCGTGCTGCAAAAGTCCCTTTTCATTTGCAATTTCCGAAATTGATTCGGAGCAGAAAAGAAACTCCTTTTCAAATAAAGAATTTGATGAAAGATTCAGTGCGTAATCGTCAAAAATTTTTCCGAAGAATGTTAACGCATTGTTTCCAAATGCATATTTTCCGCTGTTTTCAAAGCTGACGGTGATTTTCGAGCAGCACATTTTTGAATTTTTCAGATGAGATTGCGTATCGAATTTCGGATTATCATAAACGGAAACTCTCGCCGGCGGATTTTGACCTTCCGCCCGTTCCAAAATCGCGTGACTTTCCACGGCGGCCGGATTAATGCTCGCGTCCAACATGACGGAATCCGGCCATGAGCTAACCGACAAAATCGAACAATTTTCGCCGTCGGATTCCCACACCACGTCGGCGGATAAATTTTCCTCCGTGTCGGGGACGTCCGAGAAATTGCGAAAATATCCAAAAGATAAGGTTTTTATTCCTCTGGCGATGGTCATATTTTTTCTCCTCTAAGATTTATGTCCGGTAATTGAATTTCCCGGGTCACCATTCTCGTGGTATTCAGCGGATGCAGCGTCAATTTTATTTTCGTTGCGTGTTTTTTCAACAGAGACTGCAATTCGAGATCCGTGTGCGCATCGGCGTTTGATAAAATTTCGATTTGTTGCTCCGGTGAATTTTTGATTTCAATTTTTCGCACGATATCCCTGGGATTTATTTTATTTTCATCTTTTGTGATTGAAATTTCATAGGAATTCAGTCGATCAAAATTACCGGACAGATCCGCGGCGCTGCATCCGATCGTAAATTTTATTATTTTTTTATCTGCGCTCCCCACAAATCTTTTTTTTATAATTTTTCCGGAAACGGATCCGTTTTTAAATCTGGTGTCGTGAACGGTAATTTGATCGTCGAGGTCGACGAAGATAAATTTTTCTGCGCCGACGCAAAAATCGATTTCAACGTGTCGGGACGAATAATTTATCAGTGCGATCGCTTTTTGAATCGCGTACTTTATTGCGTTTTTTCCGCGATTCGTCGCAAAAAATGACGAACTCATGTCATCGGTCAGTGCGTCCGGAATTTTTTGCACAAATCTCCATTTGTCCTGCTCGAAATTTTCTCCGGAAATATGGGGAGAAACGCATTCCCAAATATCGCCTTTGTACTGAATCTTGTTGCCGCATCCGTAATAGGTAAAATAATCCCGGGACGGATATTTTTTTGGTAGTTGAATTTCATTCAGGCGCAAAAAAATATTTTTTTCGCGTCCGTGCTGCGACGACGGATTCAAAATTTTCACGCTCACGATTTCTTTTCGCTTTTGTTTATAGGTCCAACCGACAATCAATTTTCCGTCGAAATAAAAACGTTTAAATCGAACTTTTTTTCTTTCGGAAAATTTATTTTCTTTCACCGAAAAATCCGGAGAAACGGCCGAATTTATTTCCTTTATATTACAATGCATTAATCTGTATCCGTTTTTTTCGGAAATAATATTTTCAACGGACGATTTTATATTTGTAAACGAATTGATCACATGTTGATCAAATCTTTCCGCAATCATCGGCAACACGTCGACAATTCCGTATTCATGTTGAATCCAACTTGCGGAAATTTTCAGATTAACTTTACTATACGGTTCCCGCGCTATTCTCACTTTTACGGAATCCTGCAAAATTTCGCCGCCGTCGATATCAACTTTTTTTCGTCCGCAATTTATATCCGCGAGAGATAATTTTCCGTCTTTCATATCCCAGTGAAAAATTTTATTTCCTCCCTCCAAAAAAATTGTGGGATTAGAAAAATCCCCGGACGAAAAAAACAGATCGTCGAACAAAATATTTTTTTCGCACAATATATGATTGTTAACAGATTGATATTCCGCAAAATTTTCCCTGGAAAATTTCGCCAATTGCGCACAATAATCATCTGGCTCAGCGATAAATTCCAATTGCATCGTGCAATTTCCGAGTCCGACCGGAAAAGCAATCAGTCGACCGCAAAAAATCAGCTCCACGCCGTCCCCGGTTTGCACTCCGATTTTCGCGTATTTTTTATCCGTTAATCTGTCGATATTTTTCGTTCCGATCGATACTTTTGCGGTGGCAAATCCGCATTCTTTGTGAAAAATTTCCAAAGAAATTATTTCTTCGTCGCCGCGCCATTGTTTTTTGTCTTTACAAAATGACGGACTCCAATCAAGTATAAATTTCATTTTTCTTTCCTTTTTTTTCTAAATATTGTAGTCTTCAGAAACTGCAATTATCGGTGATTTATGAACACAAACGGCAAAGGCTATTTCCGAGGATT
>JAISCG010000051.1 GCA_031265715.1 Holosporaceae bacterium
GAAGCTATGAGGTTTTCGAAGTTTCTCCCATGTTAGACAAATGGAAAAGCGAGTGGCCGCATATATCAAAGATTGTAAAAGTTACGAGGCTGCGACAAAAAGCGAATGTCGACGCGGAAGCCTCTGTTACAGAGAGTTATTACGTGAGTAATCATAATCTCACGGCCGGAGAATTTGCAAAATATATTCGAGAACATTGGTTTGTGGAAAATAAACTTCATCATGTTAAAGATTCGACTTTCAGAGAGGATTTCAGCATGAAAATTGTTAAACCGTTTGTTTTTTCGTGTATTGTCGATTTCGCTATGCTTTTACTAAAACATTGGAAAATCAGTAATTTTAGAGACGCTATCTACAGATTCTCACTCGATTGCAGTAGTTTGTTTGAAAAATTTAAAACCTCTCCCCCTCCTCTAGGAAAAATCCCTGGCCCTGCGGGCACCCGGAGGCTGAATTTCGGGGCGATGCCCCGTTGCAAATCAATCTCAAGTTGAATATACTCGGGGAGGTTTTATCGATAGGGCGCTGTGATGTGTTGTTGTTTCGTTGAATTTGTGGAGTTTATGTTCGGGGTGAGCATGTTTTTTAATGCAATTTTGTTTATACCCCAGGCGGTAAAAATATACAAAACCAAGAATGCCCGGGATTTGTCGCTGACGACATTTATCGGTTTCAACATAATACAGTTGTTCACGATTCTGCACGGATATGTCCGCGATGACTGGCCTTTGGTGCGCGGCATGGGAATGAGTTTTGTATTCTGCGGAATGGTGACTTTTCTCATTTTTCTTTACAGGAACGTGAATAAATTTCGCTGAGTCTTGATTTTTTTGAGGAATCGAAGAAGTCGGTTAACCCTTTCTTAACAATTTTCACCACATAATGGTGCGTGTTTAACTTTGGGATAAAAATGTTGTCTAAAATTATGACTGTAATGCAACGGGGGGGGGGGGCAGGCTCTTAGAAGATCTCGTATTGGAGCAATTTTTATGGAGTTTGCGTTTGCCATCCCGGTAATGATTGCCGTTATCTATTATTTACATGATGTTCCGAAATTAAAGCGAACTCAAAACAGTATGAAATTCTGTGCCCATTGTGCCGTCAACATGTTTCAAAATATTTCCCTGGGAAGGCCGAATAAAAGAATCACTCTGCAGGATTACAAATACATATCCTGTTCGGCATTTCTTCCCTATTACGGCGGAGGAACGCAGCAATATGGGGGGCTTAAGCTTGAAAGCTACGCGATTTCGACGCCCCAGATGAGTCTCTGCTATTTAAAAGGCACCGGAATCAACAAAGTAAAGATGATTTGGGCGGTTGTTTCCAATTGGGGACAACCTCCTCCTTCAAGGCAGATCGGTACTATGCGAGCCGGTGCAAGTATTCATGATCATATAATGTTGCCGCGTGTTTACACAGATACCGAATATGATGCAAGCTACATATGCGAAGATTTGAAAATAAATGCCGGCGAAGTGAAAATGATGGTGGACGTTTATTTGAATGCCAGCTGGTGTCCCGGGGGAATGTTCGGCAAACGCAGAGTATCTCCCGGTTTGTGGGGATTGCTGGTTTGCAGTCCGGAGGCGGAGTCCTGGGGCTCAAATATGGGAGGATGGTTTCATTATAAAATTATTTTTACCCCGAAACTCGGATTATTCGATGAGGATCTGCCCGGTTAACCGTTTTTTAACAATTTTCGCTCCATAATAGCAGATATTTTATTCGGCGGAGCGGAAATGTTGTCTAAAATTATGACTGTAATGCAACGGGGGGGGGGGCAGGCTCTTAGAAGATCTTGTATTGGAGCAATTTTTATTGAGTTTGCGTTTGCCATCCCGGTATTAATTGCGATTATTTATTATCTTCACGATGTTCCGAAATATAAACGCATGCAAGCCAAAATGAATTTCTGTGCCCACTGCGCCGTCAATATGATCCAAAATAACAGGACGAAGATAACAAAAAGCGATTTGGCTAAAATTTTTAGTGCGGCATTCCTTACGGTATTTCCGGGCAAGGGGCAATTTGGCATCACCGACAAATGTTCTCCTCTTGCGTACGTGTTCTATGTTAGGGGAGAGGACAACGGAAGGGCCGGTGTTATTTGGATGTGGGATAGCGGCGGACAGGGATCGTCTCCATTTTCCAATAGTAGCGTAAAAGTGTCTGCAGGATCCTTTGCAAATTCTAATCGTCCCGTTCGGTACAAGACCGGGGCGCCGAAAGAGATATATGAAAACCTCAGCATTCGCCCCGGAGAAGTAAAAATGATTGTTTTGATATCACGCGTAAGTTCTTCTGCGGCGGTTGCTAAAAAGATGCTTGAATTTTATGTGATAAATCCGTCTCCGTACGGGATGATTTACCTGTTTTACTTCGCGACGGTTTTGGTTTTTACTCCGAACCCCGGATTGTTTAGCGAAACTGCGCCCGGTTAACCGTTTTTTAACAATTTTCGCTCCATAATAGCAGATATTTTATTCGGTGGAGCGGAAAAGTTGTCTGGAATTGTGACCGTAATGCAACGGGGGGGGGGGGCAGGCTATAAGTAAGAGAGGGGTTAAGCCGTTAAAACGTCGAAAAAACGGCAAAAACAGTAAAATTTTTCCCCCGAATCGTTGTCCGGTTCGCGGAATTGTGGTGCTGGAAGTAGCTCTGACCCTTCCCGTCATCTGCATGCTGATTTTTTTTGCCATCGAACTGATGAAAATTCACATTACCTGGGCTACCCTCGAAGTCATCTGCGCCGAAGCGACATTTTCCACCGTCAGCGGGAAATCGAACACGGAATACGACGCTATTATAGCAAAATATCTGCCGAAATTTATTCCGAGATCCGCCGTCATGTACTATTTTCACGCGTATATCAGCCTGGAAAAAATGTGCGCCGCGTCTCCCTACGGAGGGGAATCCGTTGTTTGGCCGGATAGAGACGCTGTCGCATGGGTAGAGCTGAAGGATACCGGAGAGTTTCTTAAAACGGGGGCAGAAAATACGAGAATAAATGCGGTGGGGGTGGTGAATGAATGGGGGTCTGCAACTATCCGTTTTCAAGCGCCTTCGTGAAACGATTATTCGGCTCAAATACAACAATAAACGACGGCAGCGGACGGAAAGGTTCTTCCTATCTCCTCCGGGCGCGCGGAGTCGGAATGATAAATTAACTGCTGATTTTTACTTCATTACTTCTTCAAACACTTTTATGTATTCGTTGACCATCACGTCGGGATCGGCGAATTTTTTGGCTTGCTCATATCCGAGCCGAATAAGTTTTCCGCGCAAATCGGAATTGCCGACTATTTCCGATATCGCCGCGGCAATTTCGTCCGTATTGTACGGATCAAAAAACAGAGCGGCGTTTCCCGCAATTTCCGGTAAACTTCCGGTATTACTGCAGATCAGCGGAACACCGGCTGCCATCGCCTCCACCGCGGGGATACCGAACCCCTCGTATATGGACGGAAACACAAAAGCCAGTGCGTTCGGAAGCAACGCTTTCAATTCTTGATCCGACACCTGATATGTAAAAACTACTCTGCCGTATAAACCTTTTTCCAGCAAAACGCTTTTGTAAGAATCCGGATTTTTTTCGATATCAAATGTGCCGACAAGCGCAAGTTTCACATCCGAGTCGGATGAGGATACAAATTTAGAAAATGCTTCCAATAATCTGAGATGATTTTTGTGCGGCCAAAACGAAGAAACGTATATTAAGTAATTGTTTTTTTTCAGTTCGTACTTTTTCAAAACAGAATCCGTAAAATCCGGAGACACATCGGACTTTATTATATTCGGGCGGATGTGTATTACCTTTACAAGATCTTCTTTTACTCTGTGATATTTTATAATTTTTTGTTTTGAAAAATCGGAGACGGTGATAATTTTTCCGGAAAATTTTATTATCGAATCGGAAACATTTTCTATCCATCTGCCGGTACTTGACGCTCTGAACACCGGATGATCGAAATAAATCACATCGTGAATTAACGATACCTTAGGAATCGAAAAATCATTTATCGCTCTTTCTGCATAAGGATCGAAAAATAAATCGCATTTGTTGTCTATGCAAACGGTATTGTAAAAACATAATTGAGTTATTTTATCGTGAAGCAATCCCAGCGTCAGAAAATCAATAATATTTCTCATACATAACAATATCTTATTATGTCGTGAATTTATCGGTAAAAACATTATGTTATCGTAGGAAATCAGCTGCGGAAAATAGTTGCCCTTGTTCCCGATTAATATAACGAATCTCCAGTCGGGACGTTTGGACGCCGCTAATTTTATAATACTTTCGGTTAGCGTTTTTATTCCGCCATGGCTCGAGATGTAGGTGGCGTCCACGACTATATCTTTGGTTATATTATCTTTTCTTTTTTCAAGAAATGACACTCGCTTTGAAGTAAAAAAATCGGAAATTTTGGCGTCTGAAATAAGTATAAGAGATGAAAGAAAAGTAATCGGAGAAATTACCATGAACATAAGCACGGAAGTTAATATTTTTTTTACTCTTTTCTTCATTTTTCTGCCTAACTTTTCCGATTAAAATATAAATTTCGAATCGATTGTATCAAATTCTACAAAAATAATGTATTATAATACACTTTAATGTTCAATTATATTGAAGGAGGAACGGGTTATGAAAATTTTTTTTAGGATAGCATTTGTAGTAATCTTATTTCAAGTATTTGGTTGTTTCGGGTGTTCGGCTATGGTGCGCGGGAATGATCGTATTATTGCAGTACCTCCGTCGATCAGGTGTGTAAATGCTTTTTTGGGGAATTTTTACGGTAACTATTGGTTGTTTGCAAATGCAAGCAAAAAAAGGAATTCAACGAATATTATGATGTCAATGGTAACATCTCTAATAAATGAGAAAGTAGACGAAAAATTGACAGAAGATGGTTTTTACTCGGGGGAGTTTGGGAAAAGACACACCCAACTGTTCGATAATATCGGAGATTTTTTTTCGGGAGAGAGAGATTTAAATGACGTTTTTTGTATGGCCAGACATTTCTATTCCTATGTTATAGATGCTTTTACGGAACAATTTTTTTACGGTGATCGTGATTCATTCCTGAAATATATTGGGAAAAATGAAATTTTGAGATTTGGTCCGGATAGTATTTCCATCAACGTACCGTTTTGTTTTGGGGTAATGGAAAATTACGGAACTTTCGAAAGTGTACTTGAAAATATATACGAAGGCTATGTTCAACTTGATAGAGTGTTTGCCGATGCAAATTTTTCGGAAGACGTAAAAAAGTCTTTTTTATTTCTGATGCCTACAACTGAAAAGATGGTAAAAATTTTCAATAAAATAGGTCATTTGGACGATGTATTCTGCTCCGTAACAGTTTTGAACGAGTGGAATTTGCCTTTTGATGAAACAAGAAGATATGTTTGCGAAATTTGCGTTCGCTATATCTTGACCGATAATCTTTTGTTATCGATAAATTACATGGGATTAACTCCCGGTGCTCAAAAGGGACTTTGGATTATTTTCCACGAATTGGAATTTTCCGAAAATAGGCACGCTGCGAAATATATAAGAAAAATAAGAAAAGAATTTGCTGTTTGTCCGGATTTACCGGCGTTGGGGTTTGTGGAACCTCCTCAACATTCAGCAGTTCAAGCAATATCTGCTTCAGAGACGATCCCAGGCGTTTAATTGAGACATTGCTTCGGATAAAACCATGGCGGCGGCAACCGCCATATTTACGGATCGTCTGTGAGGCAGCATCGGAATTTTTACGCGATGTTGAATTGATTTCAAATCATCGTTTAAAAAACCGTAATGCTCGGATCCCGCCATCAAAATATCATCCGGCTCATATTTAAAATCGTGATGTCTCGCGGAATTATCTCCCACGTCCAAAGCAACAAGTCTGCGACCGGAGTATTCTTCGCAAAATTTTTCGAAAGAATCATGAATTTTGCAGTCGGCAAATTGAATGTAATCCATTCCGGCTCGTTTCAGTTTTTTATCGGAAAGCACAAAACCGAGCGGACGAATCAAATCCAAATTAATCCCGATGCAGGAAGCCAATCTCAACAAAGTTCCGGTGTTTTGGGGAATTTGCGGATGATATAAAGCCAGATTCATCACAGATCCGTTGCCGAAAAATGCGGGGGAATATCGGCGACTATTTCAATTTTCAGATCGTCGATAAAAATTTTGTGCGCATGCAAAAAAAGCTCCTTATGCCGCGGATTTGCATTGTATTTTTTATCTCCGAGAATCGGAGCGTGCAAGACGTCGGCACAATGCACGCGCAGCTGATGTTTACGTCCCGTTTTCGGCTTTAATTCCAGCAATGTGTAATTTTCGATAATTTTTAACGGCTTGTATTTTGTAATCGCGCGCTGTCCGCTGTCCGAAACAATCATTCGCTCCTGATTTCCGACAAACGATTTTATCAAAAAATTATCCGTCACTCCCGGGTGCAAAATTTTTCCGTCAACCATCGCAAGATATGTTTTTTCGATTTTATTTTCTCGAAATAATCCCGTTAATTTGCGCGCCGATTTTTGATTTTTTGCAATCAGCAAAACTCCGGAAGTGTCTCGATCCAATCGATGCACCAACCGGCATTCGCAATCCGGATACGATTTTATGAACGTCTCGACACAGATTGAAATATCGGTTCCGGATTGAACCGCAAGTTTTGCAGGTTTATTTACAGCAAAAAAATCCTCGTTTTCGTAAATGATCATGGATTTCAGATCATTGAATAATTTCGAATTAAATTCGGGAGAATCTTTGCGTGTCTCCGTCAAATTTGCAAATACTTTTATAATATCTCCGGCGTGTAATCGATCCGATGCCGAAACTTTTTTTCCGTTCACTTTTATTTTGTGCAAACGAAAAAGTTTTTGCAGAAAAACGTAGCCGACGTCGGAAAAAATATTTTTTACAATTTTATCTGCGCGAAGATTGTCTTCGTACGACGTTACGATATGCTCCATCATTATTCCGAAAAATTTACTATGGCTTCAATTGCCGCAGCGGCATTTCCGACTCCTCCGCCCTGGGCAATTGCAGCGTTACCGCCGCCTTTTCCGTTCAGCGGAACCAATCCCTGTTTCAGCAATTGTCCGGCGTTATATATTTTCTGCAAATTCGGGTGAACACCAACCACCAGAGAAATTTTATCCCCGGAGGAATTTGCAATAACTGCAATTCCCGGCGAAAATTTCAATTTTATTGCATCGTTTAAAGATCGCAGTTCATCGGCACCGTAACCTGAAACTTCCAACGAATAAATTTTCAAATCGTTTTTCGATAATTCCCGAACTTTCTCCAGCGCAATTTTTTGCTTTCCCAAAGAAATTTCCCGGTTTTTTTCTTTTAACTCCGCCAGCAGATCGTCGATTGCGGCGGGCAGCTCGCCGTTACCGCATTTTAATTTTTCGGAAATCGAATTAATTATCTTTTCATTTTCTCTGAAATATTCGAAAGCTTTTTCTCCGGTAATGACTTCAATTCTCCTCACTCCGGACCCGATGCTGCCTTCGGACAAAATTTTGAATAATCCCAGACAGCCGGTGGACGACGCGTGAGTTCCGCCGCACAATTCGAAAGATATCAAACCGCTTTTTCCGGTGATCGACACCGTTCTGACAGTTTCTCCGTATTTTTCTCCGAATAACGCCGTTGCTCCCAGGGAAATTGCTTTATTTTTCTCCATGTTTTTGCAAACAACTTCCGTATTTTGCAGTATCCAACCGTTAACGGTATCCTCTACCTTTGCGATTTCTTCTTCGGAAACGGCCGATGCATGGGAAAAATCGAAACGCAATCTTTCTTCATTCAGCGAAGAGCCGCGCTGCGCCACGTGTTCTCCGAGAACCGAACGCAGAGCAGCTTGCAGCAGATGCGCAGCCGTGTGATTTGCTTTTATTTTCCTGCGTCTCTCGGAATCCGTTTCCAATTCAGCATTATCATGATTTTTGAAATGTCCGGATAACACTTCGCCTTCGTGCACGATGAGCGTATCGCAAAATTTTTTCGTATCAATTACTCGAAAAATTCCGTTTTTTGTTTTTATAAAACCGACGTCTCCGCACTGTCCTCCGCACTCGGCATAGAACGGAGTCTCCTTTGTTATAATAAAAGCTTTTCCGGAGGAAACGGATTCGAGACTGTCCTCATTTTGTATGATTGCAACTATCTCACTGTTATGTTTATCTTTTTCGTATCCCACAAATTCGACGGATTTAATTTTTTCTTTCAGATTATGCCAAATCAAGGCTTCTTTCTCTTCGCCGGAACCGGCCCACTTCGCGCGATTTTTTTGCTCTTGGAGAGATTTTTCGAATTCGTCGATGTTGACGCTTATATTTTTTGCCTTCAAAATGTCCCGGGTGAGATCAAGCGGAAAACCGTAGGTATCGTAGAGTTTGAACGCTTTTTCTCCGCTCAAAATTCCGCCTTCCGGAATTTCTTTTGTATCGCTCTGTAAAATTTTCAGGCCGCGATCGAGCGTACCCAAAAATTTTTCCTCCTCCGAATGAACCGCGGATGAAATCATCGCGCGATTTGTTTCCAACTGCGGATACGCATCTTTCATTGCGTCAACGACCGAATCGGCCAGGCGAAACAGAAACGGTTCTTTTATATTTATCAGATTACCGTGTCGCATCGCGCGTCGAAGAATGCGTCGCAGAACATAGCCGCGTCCTTCGTTGCTCGGCAGCACTCCGTCGGAAATTAAAAACGACACCGAGCGAATGTGATCCGCGATCACTTTATACGAGGGATAGGTGTTTTCGAAATTTGTTTTCGAAACGGCTTTTATTTCATCAATAATATTTCCAAACAAATCAATCAGATAGTTGTCGCATACTCCCTGCATGACTCCGGAAATTCGCTCGAGTCCCATTCCGGTATCGATGGATTTTTTTTGAAGCGGAATTTTTTTCCCGTTTTGTATTTGTTCAAACTGCATGAAAACTATGTTCCAAATTTCCATGTAGCGGTCTCCGTCCTGATCCGGGGATCCCGGTATTCCGCCGAAAACTTTTTCGCCGTGGTCGTAAAAAATTTCGGAACACGGGCCGCAGGGACCGAGGTCTCCCATGGACCAAAAATTATCCGACGTCGGTATCGGAATTACCTGAATGTTTCCGGCAACTTTTTTCCAAAGAGATTTTGCTTCGTCATCCGTGTGATAAACGGTCACCAGCATTTTTTCTTTTTTCAAACCGAGTTCTTTGGTGAGAAATGTCCAGGCCAAATGAATTGCATCTTCCTTAAAATAATCTCCGAACGAAAAATTTCCGAGCATTTCGAAAAACGTATGATGACGTGCCGTGAATCCGACCTGATCCAGATCGTTGTGTTTTCCCCCTGCCCGGATGCATTTTTGTGAGGTCGTCGCGCGCCTGTATTCCGGAATTTCCAGTCCGGTGAAAATATTTTTAAATTGAACCATTCCGGCATTCGTAAATAACAAACTCGGATCGTTTTGCGGAACAACGGAATCGGAATCTACGATTTTGTGACCGTTGTTTTTAAAAAAATTCAAAAAAGCAGCTCGGATACCGGATGATCTCATTTCTTTTATTCCTAAAAAACAAATAACTCCGAATTATAATAAAAGAATGCGCCTTTTTCCAGTGTTCTCGAAAATTTCGGTTGAGCTACATGCCCAAATTTTTCAAAGTAAATACCAATCGAAAAATCGTCTCTGGTTTTAAATCTCCGCCCCTGAAATTTTTTCTTTCGACCAGAAAATCCACGGTGGCGCATTCGTTTTTATATTCGATTCCTGCATATTGTTTTATGACGCGATGATTATCGTTGTTGGATTTTACAATTGTGTCGTTGTCGTTTCCGATGATCATTCCGCCCTTCAATTTTGAGGACGGAGACAGGTGCCATCCGACGTCAAACATCGCTCCGCTGTATCTTTGGTTTTTTTGTTCTTCGGAATTTGATGATGCGGAAACGAACGGATTGTAGAAACATTGTTTGCCCCGGGAAACCATTACATCGAAACATATTTTTTTATCGGTGAAATTCAAGCCGATTTCGGTTCTCGTCCAACGCTTGGTTTGTGACGAATAACTGCAATTGCCGATTAAAGTCCATTCGCTCGACAAAAAAACATCCAACGAAGCCACCACGTTGGAATGCTTATATTTCAATCCGGTTGCTCCGAGCTTGTTTTGCACCGACGTCAGTTCCACGGATCTTCCGACGGTGAAATGATACACATTTTCCCCTCTGTAATAGCCGGCTGCTTTAAAACCGTAGTAAATTCTTTTTCCCGGATCCGTGTTGTAGGAAGAAATTGATCGATTTCCGTCCGAAAAATTCAGATCGGTTATTTCGCAAAATTGATCTTCAAAAATATCTGCTTTTTTTTGGCTTTTGGAAAGAATAACGCCGATCGTCGGAGTAAAAACAGTGCTCAAAAAACCGGATGACGACAGGAGCGGCCACTTTAATGCGCAATTCAATTGAGGAGTGACATTGAGCGACGAATTGTAATCGGAGCGTTCTTTTTCTGAAACGTTCAATGCTTTGAAATGCAAAACCCCTTTAAAATCAAAAAGATAACCGTAGGGTAGTAAAATTTCTTTTTCCAGAGAAGCGTTGGAAATAAATTCACGCGACGATCTGTGTCGATTGAAATCCAAATTTATAAAACAGGAATCCCAGTTGAACGTTCCGTACAAAAATTCGGAAGAGTAATTTCGTTCAATCACCGGAAATACCCGGGGAATATATTCGGAATTTTCACTTTGGATCATAACGGCTTTTGCGGACGTATAATTTTGGTCGTCAAAACCCTCCAATTTCACGCTGTTTTGGAGAACCCGATCCGTATTCGAAAAAAACGGAAATTTTTTGAGATAATATTTATCGGACACTAAATTCAGATCAAAATCGCATCTCCACACATTATTTATTTCGTATTTAAGTTTTGAAAATACGTGTCCGCGATATCCGGAACTCCGTATTTTTTGTACGGCCTGCTTTTCCTCAGCGCCGGCTCCGACTCGCTCGTTGGCGGATTTTACTCCGGTGATGCCGGCGTCTGCACTGAATTCTCCGTGCGGAAATCTCAGACCGTAGTATGCCTGCCCCGTGCTGCCGATTTTTGACGTGATGATCGGTTTAAAAATCAGTTCCTGGGAATTCGAAATTGCCCACAGGTATTGCGGACAAAATCCAAATCCGTTCTCGGTGGAAGTGGCAAATTTCGGAATTAAAAATCCGCTTTTTCTGTTTACGCCGGAACTCACGTGCGACAGATAGGGAGTGTAAAAAACCGGAGTATCAAAAAGTTCAAATTGAACATCCTCGTATTCGGTGTATTGATTCGGATCAAAAGTTACGTTGATCGCTTTGATCTGCCACGTCAATCGTCCGTCGTCCGTGCATTTGTAGCAGGGGGTGTAAATGACATTTTCCAGAATGTATTTTTTATCTCTGATAAAGCACTTCGCCGCAGCCAATCGTGATTTGTGCGACGTTATTATTTTTATATTTTTTCCTTCTCCGGACGTGAAATTTTTATTCACGGACAGGGCGTCCAAAAAATAAACATTTTGCATTTTATCTTTTATGATCACATCTCCGTTTGCACAAACTTTTTCGTTTTCGCTATCGTAGGTAATTTCGGACGCGGAAATGATGTGATCGTAGTATACGATGACAACGTTGCCGTTGCAGACGATTTTGTTTTTTGTGTATTTGGTATTGTCCGAATTTATAAAAGTAATATTTCCGGCGAACACACTCGAATAACCGAAAAATAAAAACAGCAGATGCTTTTTCGAAAAATTCACACTTCTCTCCAAATTAATACGGCGATTGAAATACATGTCATCATTATCAGAATCGCCCAACACGCGAATTGCACCGGAATCACTCCGCCGTAGGCCAGCGATTCAAACATACTGTTTGCGAATTTTAAAAAGACGGCGATGAAAATCACTTTTATCGCAGTGTTAGTCTTTGTTTTATATCGATTTATCGGAAAGCAAATAAGTGCTGCCGCCAGTGCGAAAAATAAAAAACTGAAACAGTTGGCCAACAGTTTGTGCAGTTCCAATTCATATTCTTTCAGAATTACATGATCTTTGTTTTGTATTTTGTAAATTTTATACAGATCAAAAATGTTTTGTTTCTTGTAGGATTTTGACAGCAGTCCAACCAGATCCGTCGAAACCGTTCCGGGAATTTCCAATGTATCGACATTTTTTATTTTATCGTTGTCTATGGTCGTTACGTTTTCCAAAAACCAAATCGAGCTGTTTATGTTTGCGTGCTTCGCAAAAATTCTCGATCCGTTTTTCAGATTGAAAATGCTGAGGCCTTCGATTTTATCCCGAAAAATCGATTTTATAAAAATCATCTGATCGGTTTTCGAGCAGTCGATCCAAACGTTATCGTTAATTTTTTCGGAACAGACGTCGGAGCGCGTATTTTTGTAATAGAGAGTTTCCAAAAACAGTCCGGCCGGATGAAAAACAAACAGCCAAATTCCGGAGACAACTGCGGCAAACCCCAAAAAGGGATATAAAATTTGCCGCGGAGATTTCCCGATTGATTTTAAAATCGTTATTTGATGCGACTTACATAAATTCCACAGACTGAAAGTTGCCGTGATAAAATAAACGTAGTGCAAAATTTCACTGAAAGTTGAGGGGGTTCTGAGCAGAGATAATTTCAGGGCGAAAAGAGTTTCATCCATATTTGATATCGGATATTTTCTCGTGACCTCGGCAAAATCAAACAGCAAAATCAGACCGAACACAAAAATCGACACAAAAAGCATCGCCTTCAGCTGCATTTTAAAAATATATTTAAAGAGTGTTCCCGTCATTTTAAAATCTGCGTTTTGCTGCGGTAAAAAAAATCAATGAAGCCAGGGAAAAACCGACGAGAATATAATTCAATAAAATAAAATTCGCATTTTTGGCGGCGGCATTGGCAATCCAGAAATAGCTTCCCTGAAACGCTATTATTCCGAACATCAACAAAAGAACTCTGCGGTGAGACGGTTTGCGACTGTAGGGCGTCGTTAAAATCATCAAAAACGAAAACAGAGAGAATATTGCGGCCAGCAATGGCGACGTTATTTTCTGATGAAAAAGAGCGTTTTCTTCTGCAGATCCTTTCGAGCGACATAATTCGTCTAAAAATTTTTCGTTCGGCTGCATGTTCTTTTTTTCTGATTTTAAAATTTCCCTCAAATCATAGCTATAGGATTGAAAATGCATAACGGAATTCGAGTGATTCACAAAATCAATCTCGATGCGCTCCCCCTCCGTCAGGGTCAGAACATTGTCGCTGACGGTTCCCTTCTTCGCAAAGTATGTGTAGGTTTTGTCCGGATTTCTCGCATCGACTATGAATAAATCTCCGAAAAAAAAATCTCCGTTATATTCCCGGCCGTACACGGAAAATCCGTCATGCGAAAAAAAAATTCCGGCTTTTTCCGGCGGATCGATATTGTTTTTTATTTTAAATTCGAGCGAACGAAATTCTCTCCAGGCATAGGGGGAAATATATGCGTTGCAGGCGTAGAGGCAACAGGTAACAATCGCAATCAAACTCAGCAGAGGTGTCAGTATTTTTTTGGGAGACAATCCCGCCGCCTGCAGCGCAATCAACTGATTCGATTCCATAAATCTTTGATAAACAAAGGCGGATGAAATCGCCAAAGCTATCGGCAAAATCACGGAAATAATATCTGCCGACAAATAGGATGTGAATTTTAAAAATTTTGAAAACCTGACGCCGCTATTGTTAAGTACCCACAAATATCGCGAAGACTGCACCACCCAGGCGCAGAAAGTCAGTGAAATTGCAGAGTATACGGCGGCCCACAAAATTTTCCAAAATATTACGGCAGATAAACTTCGCAAACACAAAACTCCCTTTTATGGAGAGTATATCCGTCTGTTGATTTGATTTCTATTTCTTTTCGTAGTACTTTGATCATATTTGAAGATTTTATCAGAATAGGAACGGAGTCTCTTTTGAAAAAAGTTTTTTATGCAGGTTCGATGTTGATTGTTTTGGCGTTTTCCACTGTGCAGCAGAACGTTTTTGCCGCAGAAAATCAATTCGCGGTTCAATCTGAGGAATACGAGGGAATTGTTGTCGTTGCGAACGAAGATATAATCACCGCCCGGGATTTGGAAGAGCGCATAAGATTAATGTTGTTTTCGATCGGACAGGAAAATTCTCCCAAAATCAGGTCGCAAATAGAACGCGAAGTCCTGAGGGAAATGATTCAGGAGCGTCTGAAATGGCAGTGTGCAAAAAAATTTGCTCCGAGGGAAGGATGGATTTCCGACAACGAGATAAAATTAGCTTTTTCCGATATCGCGAAGCGTATCAATTTAAATTACGACGGTTTTTGCAAATTGTTGGAAAGCAGAAAAATAAATAAAGACGTGTTGATGCAGCAGATTCGCACGAATCTTTCCTGGATCGCATATATAAATGCGCGTTTCGGAAGATTGGTGAATATTTCGGAATCGGAAATTAAAAGAACGCTTGCTCTGATCAAAGAAAGAGAAAATCAGGAATCTTACTACGTGCATCGCATGTTTTTTCCCGTGAGCGACGCAAAAAACGAAGCCTCCGTTTCGGCTCGCGTAAGCAACATAGTTCACATGCTAAAACAGGGCGCGGATTTCGGCGGACTCGCCCGGCAATTTTCAAAAAGTCCGGATTCGGCAAAGGGCGGTGAAATCGGCTGGGTGTTTGAAGGGCAATTATCTTCCGAAGAAAATTCCGAACTTAAGAGTATGTTTTCGGGCAGTTTTAAAGTTGTGCGAAACAGTCGCGGATACGTGATTTTATTTTTGCGCAACAAAAGAGAAGCGGGAATGCAAAAATTCACGACGGTAAAATTTGTTCAGGTCGTTATTCCGTTTCGAGAACCGAATCCGGGCAAAGCAGAGGTCGCAGAGGTAATCGGCTATCTCAATGAGATGAAAAGAAATTCGCGAAGCTGCCACGACTTTGTAAAGCGTGCCAAAGATTCCGGATTTTGCGGAGTATCCGATCCGGTCGTCGTTGCTTTGGAAGAAGTGCAGCCGGAATTTCGTTCGATCATTGCTTCGATTCCGGCGGGCGGAATCGGAAATCCGATTTCGACTCCGAACAGCGTCGTTGTAGTTTGTGTGCAGGATCGAAAAACGGAAAAAATTCCGGAACCGACCCGCGAAGACGTCGTGGCGCAAAAGGCGAACGAACGCCTGAGTGTTTTTGCTGACCGTGAAATGCAAGATCTGTATAAAAAATCAAGTATAAAAATCAGCGAAAAATATGGATCCGTCCTTAATTACGTCAAGTAGTGCGGCAGAACTTTCGGCGAAGAAAATATTCGGAGCGTTTCCGCGCAGGGCCGAAAAAAGATTCGGACAGAATTTTTTGTTTGATGAAAAGATCAATCGAAAAATTGTTTCTTCGGCCGGGGATTTGTCCGGAAAAGTCGTCGCGGAAGTCGGCCCCGGTCCCGGAGGACTGACCCTCGAAATTTTAAAACACGATATAAAAAAATTATACATTGTGGAAGTTGATCCGCACTGGAGTCGCGTTTGGAAAAATCTGGGCGCGTCATTTTTCGAAAAATCGGAGGTCATCGAGTGCGACGCACTGCAATGCAATTTTAAAGACCTCGCCCCGGACGTCATTATTTCCAATCTGCCCTATAACATTTCAACAACACTGCTTGTTAAGTGGTTGAAAGAGTTGGATTTTTGCGAGAAGCTCATATTAATGTTTCAGAAAGAAGTTGCCGAAAGATTGTACGCGGTGCCGGCAACAAAATCCTATGGAAGATTATCGGTTTTGGCGCAGAGCAGATCGCGCGTCGAAAAAGTTTTTGATCTCGAGCCCGGAAGTTTTTTCCCCGCTCCGAAAGTAAAATCCGCCGTCCTGAAATTCACTCTGCATTCGGAACGTCCCTGTGATTTTTGTTTATTTTCGGATTTGCTTGCAGCAGTGTTTGCGCATCGGCGAAAAGTTGCGGTAAAATCGCTGTCGGATTTTTTCCCGGATCCCGAGCGGGTTTTGGTGGAACTCGGGTACAATAAAAACACCCGCGCGGAAGAAATTTCGGTGAAAGATTATATTGAATTGATGCGAAAGAAAAATTATACATAAATTTGAAAGTGACTTTGATATGAATAAATTTAAAATTTC
>JAISCG010000052.1 GCA_031265715.1 Holosporaceae bacterium
ATTTGATCCCGAAATTCGCGGGCGTCGACTGCGCCGCAAAATTGTATCAGCCTGTCGGCGAGCGTGGATTTTCCGTGGTCTATGTGCGCGATTATTGCAAAATTTCTGATGCGGTTCATGTGTGTCCTTTCTTTCGGTTCCGGCGAAGGTAACTATACCGGACAGCGGGTTTATTTAGAAGTTGAATCGTTACAAATGAAACGCTCGATTAAATGAGGTGGGTAGCAAGTCGCAGATTCAATCACAGTTGACATTTTTCATAAAAATCAATACGGTTATTTTCGTTTGTGAGGGGGTAAAATGTCAGAAAAAAAAAGTTCTTCGAGTTCTCGAATCACCTGGATAATCGCTAACATATTTTATCTGTATGAAGTAATTTTGAGAGTATCTCCAAGTGTAATGACGAATGATCTTATGTGTCATTACGATATAACAACGGGAATGCTCGGCGTTATGATTTCGTTCTTTTACTATTCCTACACGGCGCTGCAAATTCCCTGCGGATTAATTCTTGATAAGCTGGGGCCGAGAAATCTTATCGGATTTTCCGTAATTTTATCGACTCTGGGGTCGGTGCTTTTTGCCCTCACAAGAAACATCGTTATCTCAGAATTCGGTCGATGCATGGTCGGCGCCGGAGCGGCCTGCGCTTTCATATCCTGCCTGCAGATTGCTTCCACGGTTTTTTCACAGAAATATTTTGCGCTGTTCGCAGGAATAACCAACATGATGGGAACTCTGGGCGCTCTTTGCGGAGGATTTCCGGTTGCGAGATCGGTTAATGCCGTTGGTTGGAGAGAAACGATATTTCTTCTGGCCGGCGTCGGGGTGGTCATAGCGATTGCGGCGTTCGCGTTTATCCCGAAAGTTATGAAAATTCCGGGAAATGAGGCCGTTCACAACTCTTTTGGGAATATATTTCGCAAGGTTATAAGAAATGAGCAGATTATATTGTCCGGAATTGTCGGCGGATTTATGTATCTGGCGGTTTCCGTTTTTTCGGAGCTCTGGGCGGTTTCGTTTTTTATGGCAAAATACGGAATCACCAATGAACACGCCTCGCTCGTTTCGTCGATTTTGTTCATCGGATTTGCGATCGGCAGCATCCCGATGGCAGTCATCGCAAAAAAAGTTAACGGATACATGAAAACCATTCGTTTTTCCTGCATATGCATGGCAGCACTGTTTATCCCGTTGATATATGTGGAAAACATCTACGCATCATTTGTTATCGTATTTTTGCTCGGAATTTTTACTGCTGCGGAGGTATTGGTATTTACCTGCGCAAAAAACAACGAATCGCCGCAAAATGCCGGCACCGCGATCGCATTTTCCAACGGATTGGTTATGCTGGCCGGATCGATATTTCAGCCCGTTCTCGGTATGATGCTGGATTTGTTTTGGACAGGGGCGATATCGGACCGAGGAGTGCGCATCTACGATGTTTCCTGCTATCAAAATGCCATCCTTACCTTGCCGATTTGTTTGGTGGTCGCCTATATACTGTCGCTTTTTGTGAAAGAAACCATTAATATGGAAGAAGCAGAACCGACGAGGTAGGTGTGTTTCCAAAGATATCGATCATAATTCCGATTTTTAACGTGGAAAAATTTTTGGATCAATGCATGCGCAGCGTCGTTGATCAAACTTTGCGGGACATCGAAATAGTCTGTATCAATGACGGATCGACGGATCGTTCCCCGGAGATTTTGGAAAAATTCGCGGCCGATGATGATCGCATCATTATAATAAATCAGGAGAATAAGGGCCAGGGCGCTGCTCGAAATCGAGGATTGGACATTGCTCACGGCGAATATATCGGTTTTGTTGACGGTGATGATTGGGTCGATCTGAATTATTTTGAACAACTCTACGACGCCGCCAAAAAATACGATGCGAGCATGTCCTGCTGCGGAATTATCCGGAAGTATCCGTCATCGAAAACACGGATAAAACTTGCGATAAAAGAGGAAAAACTTTACACATCTGCGGCGGAAAAATTCCGAATTACGGAAACTCCGCGAAAATGCTACATATATAATAAAATTTACAAAAGATCCGAATTGTCGGAGCATAAAATTCGATTCCCGGAGGGTATGTCCTTCGAGGATATCGCATTTTCGATCAGGGCGTTGTATTTTCTCGGAAAATTGGTTACCGTTCCGGAAATAATCTATAGTTATCGTGTAAATTATCAATCAACGACGCGCCAAATGACGGATCTTAGGCAGCAGGATTTGCTGGCGGCGCGACGGGATTTCATCGATTTTTCCAGAAAATATCATGTGAATTGTGACGAGAAGTGGTACGTAAAGAAAAAAATCGTTTACAGGATTTTCGGAATTCCTCTGATGAAAATCTATGAATGGGAGACGATAAAAAAGTACTATCTGTTTGCGATAATTCCGATTTTTGAAAAAAGGGTTTCTCTGTAGTTGCCTGCCGGCTGACATCAACCCCGATACGCAGGATATTTCCTGCTCACATCTGGAGACAGCTTGTCTGCTCCAGATGCAGTGGTTGCAAATTTCGTATTATCAGATTATTTCTCAGATTTTGCTCTTCTATCAATTTTTGCCTTCGCTCATCCACCTGTCTCCGCTGTGCTGACGGGGCCAAGACCGGAGCCAGAGCAACCCGTGGCTGATGCTGATAATGAATATACCGCACTGCCGGGCGCTGTAGCCTCAACATTTGATTAATATAGGATCTATGGACATTAGCCAAATTAATCTGAGCAGCCAATAATTCAGGACTATCTTCTTTTACTTCCTTCACAGATAGTGCATCTGCCAGGCGATTTACTGCAAGTCCCACAGCTCTACTACTGTTGGCAAAAGTGGTACTCTTACCACGTGCTGCCGTAAGCACCTTGGTTAGATTCAAAGGACATGGCGTACCTACAGGTATACCTGTCCAACCATACTTCTCACGAACAATCCTTTCCGCTTCAGGCGTCATTCCGTTGCAATCGATCCCGAGTAAGGCTGCCGATAAAATTGCTGCTAATTGTAATTTTTTCATAACTATTCTCTCCTATTATTTTTATTGTTAACACAAACCCAAAACGCAGGGTGTTTTCCTATAACCTTCGCGTCGGGATTTCTTCTACTATCTGACTTACCTCAGTCAGGACTAATTCCCTCTAAGCTATCTGTCTCAAAGAGTCCCTTTATCGACACACAACGCTGCCTAATTTTCCACCATCTTTACCACAACTGATTAAAAATCGATAAATCTTAAATATTTTCATTAATTCTCTTTTTTTTGTAACAATTACTATATATGTCATAATGAACGAGGATGCAACTTTTTTTTTAAAATGACAGAGCTGACTCATGATTTTTTTTGAATAAAGAAATGGTAATACCGAAAAGACGCCGCTGTGTCTGACCGGTTTTAAGAAAAATTTATTTCATTACTCGATATCATAATAAAATATTTATATATATAATATTGTTAATTATTAAATAAAGGAGATAAGAATGAAAAAAATATTTGTTGTGACGGCTGCGCTTACACAGCTTTTGGCTAATGGCATGGAGATAGATACTAATGGAGAGCTAAATATTTTTGGTACTTATACGTCCTTGTCGTCCGATAATATGGTTCCGCTTAAGGATAAAATTTTTAGTGTGGAATTTAATGCAAGTTTTCAGGCGACGAGTATTGAGGGGACTGCTTTTGAGAGTTGCATTCATTTGAAGTCCATACGCATTCCATGTTGTGTGACGATGCTTAGTGGAGGCTGTTTTTATAATTGTACAAGTCTGGAAACTGTGACTTTTGAGGGGGAATCTCAGCTAACGTGCATTGAGTATGCTGCTTTTGGGGGGTGCATTTCTTTGAAGTCCATATGCATTCCATGTTGTGTGACGATGCTTAGTGGAGGCTGTTTTTATAATTGTACAAGTCTGGAAACTGTGACTTTTGAGGCGAATTCTCAGCTAATGCACATTGGGTGGAGTATTTTTGAGAATTGCATTGCTTTGAAGGAAATATGCATTCCGAGTAGTGTGGAAAGGCTTGGAAATAGTCGTTCCGTCGAACCCCGGCATTTCGGACTGTTGCTGCGAGGTTCTACGTTTAAGAATTGTACAGCTTTGAACTCTGTGACTTTTGAGGGGAGTTCTAAGATAACGCACATGTATGATTCTATTTTTGAGAATTGCACTGCTTTAAAAGCTATACGCATTCCAAATAGTATGATAATGCTCGGATATAATTGTTTTAAGGGATGCAGTGGTCTGGAATTCGTAGTTTTTGAGGAGAATTCTCGGATAGAAGATATTGGACACTCCTCTTTTGCGAATTGCAGTGCTTTGAAGGAAATACATATTCCAAGCAGTGTGAGTGCGACAGGGCTTTGTTATGGCTGTTTTAGGGGTTGCACTAGTCTGGAATCTGTAATTTTTGATGGAGTTCCTCAGATAAAGAACATTTCGGCTGCTTTTGAGGATTGCAGTGCTTTGACGGAAATACATATTCCAAGCAGTGTGACGATGCTTAGCGGAGGCTGTTTTAGGGGTTGCATCAGTCTGGAATCTGTAATCTTTGATGAGGTTCCTCAGATAAATAACATTTGGACTGCTTTTGAGAATTGCATTTCTTTGAAGTCCATATGTATTCCAAGAAGTGTGAGAGAATTTGATTGGAGTTGTTTTGATGGATGCGTAAAATTGGAATCTGTGCATTTTAAAAAAAATTCTCAGATAAAAAATATTTATCCTCCTGTTTTTGGTGGTTGCTCTGCTCTAAAAATTGTAAATTTTGGTTTAGCACCTGCCAGAGCAAATTATTTCGCTGAGGCTGATTTGAGTGCAGGCAATCCTGAATTGGAGCCACCGGATGTTCCTGAGGGAGTAAAAGCATTTTATGGAGAGTGTTTTTCCGTTACCGGTGTTAGCTCTATATTCGTTCCGGTTGGTATGAATATTATTAAGGACAGGGGAAAAATTACAATGGATAATTCAACTTCCGGCGATGATTTTGTCATGATTAGGAACGAAGAGGGTGGATTAAAGGCTTTTCGTATTTCCGGTCGTGAAGAAATAAATTTCTGATGCCTTTTTTCCGCCACACAGATATTGATACGATTAATTTGCATGAGAACACTCCGTTGAATTTGGCTGTTGAGCAGGGAAGAACAAATATTATTCCCCTTCTGAAAAAGTACGGAGCTAAACGTTCATGCGATCTAAAATTTCAATATAATACTAAAATGAGATTTGGTACGCTCAGTCAAATGCGTTGGGTGGTAAGAGCTCGCATATTAAACCTTTACTTAAATCACATTTTTCCTGTATTTTATAAGCTAAAATTATATCTTTGGAGGAAATCGTGGATTCAGTCGTAATTGTTGATGCTGCCAGAACTGCACTCGGAAATTTTAACGGAAAACTAAAATCAATGTCCGCCGTTGAGTTGGGAAAAACGGTTATTAAAAAAGTTGTGGAAGACTACAATGTAAAAATCGACAGTGTTTACCTGGGATGTGTGCTGTCTGCCGGTCTGGGACAGTCGGCGGCACGGCAATCCGCGTTGAAAGCGGGGCTGTGCGAATCGGTAAACTGCGTGAACATAAACAAAATTTGCGGATCCGGCATGGCGGCCGTCATGGCGGCGCAAAATGCGATCATTTCGGGAGAGGATGACGTTGCCGTCGCCGCGGGAACGGAAAGCATGACCAACGCTCCCTATTTGCTGGAAAAAGCAAGATCGGGGTATCGCTTCGGCGACGGAAAACTGGTGGATCACCTCGTAAAAGACGGACTTCTGGACGCCTACGAGCAGTGCGTCATGGGTTACTACGCGGAAGACGCCGCCACCGCCTACTCGTTTTCCAGAGATGATCAGGATCGCTACGCCGCGGAATCGTTTCTTAAGGCCCGCGAAGCCATAAAAAATGAATTTTTCAAAAACGAAATCGTTCCGGTGATCGTAAAAGACAGAAAAAATGAAATAATCGTTGATGAAGATGAAATTCCGTTTTCGGCAGATCTCGCGAAAATGCCTAAACTCAAGCCGGCGTTTCGAGAAGACGGCACCATAACGGCTGCCTCCTCCAGTTCGATTTCCGACGGCGCCGCAGCAATGCTGCTCATGAGAGAATCAAAAGCTGTCGAACTCGGGTTGGTTCCGAAAGCGCGCATAGTTGCCCAGAGCAGTTTTTCACAATCTCCGAAATTATTCGCCACGGCGCCGATCGGAGCAATCAGACAGATTCTGGCGAAGTCGCATCTGTCCCTGAAAGACATTGATTTATTCGAAATAAATGAGGCATTTGCGGTGGTGGCCATGGCTGCAATCAAGGAATTTGATATAGATCCGTCAATCGTCAATGTGTTCGGAGGAGCCTGCGCCCTGGGACACCCTCTCGGAGCCAGCGGCGCACGCATCATCGTCACGCTCCTGAATGCCATGGATATATGCAAAGCCAAAAGAGGCCTCGCCGCTCTCTGCATCGGCGGAGGAGAGGGGGTCGCCATGATTTTGGAAAGAACCTGCTGAAATAACTTTTCGAAAAAAGTTTGTTGTATAAACCTCATTTTTGCAAGAGGTCTAATATTTATAAGGTTTATACAACTTCCCTGTTTTTCACCGACAAACTTTATTTTACGGACGAGGAATGCTCGGCCTGAGTGTTCTTTGCATCAACATTACGGGAGAATTGCCAACAGACGCGATGGAAGATAAAAATCCGGCTGCCTTCAGAGATATTTGCAGAGCTTCTGTTTCCAGCTCACCTTCTTTGGGGAGAACCGACTTTTCAGCCACAACATAACTACTCCTCAAAAGATCTACTAATTCCGGGTTTGGTCCAGGCAAATTTACACCATGATAACTGAGGGTAAATCCCCGCGCAAAAAACGGGTTGCGTCCGCCCGGAAATGCGTCTTTGAATTGATCTTCATCAATTACCGGAATCCGTCTTGATTTGTTTGTACCCTCATCAGTATAACTTGTCCCAGGCACGTAGTCCTTGGTGTAAGAATTTACATAGCGAACAGAAAGTGCTCCGCTTATCCCGCCGTCACACTTCGAATGAACGGTGAGATCACCGGTGCAGGTTACAAAATCGCTTCCAACAAATTTTTTTTCATCCACAGGCACCGGAATTACAAAATCTCCGTCCCTGTATCCTCTGTTATTTAATATCTGATCCAAATCTTCAACGATTTTTGTTGACCAATCGACACTGGAAGGATAAATGGTAATAAATTTCCCGAATTGAGAAACAACCTCTTTTTCTTTGTACCTTGATTCGGCATAGGATCTCCTCATCGCCGGTGCGGTTGTCATGACTTTAAACGAAACACCGTGGTGCAGCAGATAAGGAATAACAACACCGATAACTTTTTCGGCAGATACAAGCGTTGCCGATACATGCACTTTCCAACCTTTATTACCACCGGAGAGTGGAGTCTCATAGAAAGGCATTTCTGTGTCAAATCTGCCGAGCAAATACCGTGAAACCGGAAAAGGATAGGTTACAGTATCCATACTTGAACCATCTTGTCCTATTCTGCCTAAACCCGAAACCAATCTACCATTCATAACAGAAGCCTCTTTCTGTTTTTCATAATCAATTAACGCGGACATTCCCGGGTATTTCCCCACGCGACCACCGGATCTGTAATCCAGATATCCCCCCCCAAGATGACAAATTAATGCAGCATTGCACCGATAGTCTAGTATGAAATTTTCCTTATTTATTTGTTCTCGACCAGCCTCAAAATCAGCAACACTCCATAGAACCCCGGGAGCAGCGGCTTTAAAATCTCCTCCGTTTTTGGCCGTTTGCAAAAATTTCTCCTCGGATATCCCCAAATCATTGGCTATAACATTAATCATTTTGGCAATATCGTAATACAAAGCAAGACACTCATTTAATTTTCTTTGTGCTTCCGGTATCCCCTTGACCTCCGGTCGTGCCTTCATAAAAACTTCTACGTGCTCGGATGCCAATATAAGACCGGAAAGCTGCGGTTTCAATTTGTTGGAAAATATGTCAGCCAACGAACGGTAATTTTCTACCAGTTCATTGTAGTGGTTCCCATCAGAATTAACATTTGTAATTTTTTCCCAGATACCGTTGATTTGATCTTTATACTGCACTATTTCATCAAAAAACCGTTGAGCAAGAGGTTTTATTGTTCCCGGCCCTCTTGCTGCACTGTTTCGCGCCGGATCGTATATAGGCGGTACCGCATTAACCTCCGCCGCCGTAGAAGACATCTCAAATACCTGCACCAAACATAATATACTCAAACAAAGTAATATTTTTCTCATTGTTTTCTCCCAAAAATACTATAAATATGATAATATCGTGTAAATATTACTATTTCGTTAACAAAAATAAAAATTATATAAATTGTATAACTTAAAACATGAGTCTTTGATAGATATGTCCGCGCCCTATTTCGACGCCGAATTTTTGAATCAGCTCGGAGTTCAAAAGATGACTGATCGCATCCCGACTTTGAATCCGCCCTTGAATGGGCGAAACCTAAACGTTTTGATACTGACGAATTCAGAAAAATGCTAAAGCGGTTAGAGGATTATAAAAGGGCTTACCTTTTGTTTTTGCGTGATTACGCCGCGCCGTTGCTATGCAAGATACAGCTATAAGTTTGTTTTTGCACGATTTCATTCTATAAAACCCTTTCTGTCAACTACACTGCATAATATTTCTTATGTTATTAATTTTTTATGGATTTTTTTATCTGAAATCTCAATTTCCCTTTGAATCGTTCTCTTCAGTGTCTATGGAAACATTTTCGCGTCATCACGAGCGAAGCAATCCGGAAGTCAAATTTAAGCAAATTTAAAATCCGGATTACCACGTCGCTCTGCTTCTCGCAATGACGAGACGAAACGCTCAATTAAATGAGACGGGTGGTAAGGTTTGTTCCCTAATCACATTGCAATTCGGGAATGTCCCTGAAATCATCCAGCAAGGACGGATCCTCTATGCAATCCTTATTAACGACTTCTTTTCCGTGAATCACATTTTTAACCGCAAGCTCCGTCAGTTTTCCGTTATTGGTTTTCGGAATACCTCTGACCTTAATAATTTTACTCGGAACATGGCGAGGAGTTGCATTACTTCGAATAACCGTATTAATCTTCTTTTTAAGATCGTCGTCCAATTCAATTCCGTCACGTAGAGCCACGAATAAAATTACCCGCTCATCGTTATCCCACTGCTGACCGACGGCGCAGCACTCCAGGACTTCGTCAACTTTTTGAACCTGCGTGTATATTTCCGCCGTACCTATTCTGACTCCCGACGGATTCAGAACCGCGTCAGCTCGTCCCGAAATAAACACGCCCTTATTCTCCGTTAACTCTATCCAATCGCCGTGGCACCAGCAATTTTCAAATTTTTCGAAATAGGAATGAATCAACCGCTTATTGCCCTCGTCGTTCCAAAATTTTATCGGCTG
>JAISCG010000076.1 GCA_031265715.1 Holosporaceae bacterium
TCCATTGACAGAATACGAGAGTTGCTGCCCTTGATAAACGGAAAATCTGTCTCCACAGGTCGCAATGACTTAATCGGATCCCGCTGAAAATCAGGCACCAACGAATTAATCAAAGAAACGGCCACCGAATCTCCGCCCTCTTTGTCAAGCGATATCATCTGCTCGAACGCAACGTTTACAAGAGGATTCGCATAATCCGGAACCGGGACAGTTTTCATAACATATTCCAAATACTCTACACTGCGCTTAGTGTATCACGATTGAAGCCAAAAAGTCAAGAAATTTATGCGATGACGACCACCCGTCGGATCTTCTTTTTATATGAAAATGCATTTTTCGGACCGTTAACGAAATCTTAGGAATTGTATTTTAGTAATGTGTTTATGAAAAAGACATTTTCAAAACCACAGATTGTACTTTTCGGCAAGAAAATTGCAATGAGCTTGACTGTAATGATAATCGGGGGGGGGGGGGCTCGCTGATTTAGAGGGCTTTGCGGCCTTTTTGGTCAATTTTTCAGGCAAATTTTTTACAACTTGTATTATTCGAAAATCTGAAAATTTTCCCGAAAATTTCGGCGCCGGAGGTGTCCGATGCTGAGATTTCGGAACTCCGATCGCGGCCACGTGATGATTTTGGTGGCGTTTTTGATCCCGATTGTCCTCGCCGCCGTAAATTACGCCACAAAACGTGTGGAGCAATCCCACAGATCCACCGTCAAAAAAAGCGCGATATACGCTGTGGCTCAGGCGGTTTTGGAAAAATATAATCCCGGGAAAACTTTCAACGCCCAGCGTCTGATGCTTTTTACTGCCGCCGCTCAGGCCCTCAACGACAGAGCCTTCGACCTGAAAAAGGACATGCACACGGCTCATCCGGAGGCGGTTACGCTCTACGCCGCCTCTGCCACAACGGTTGCGTCCGCGAGTCTCACCCAAATGTACCGAACTTTGTCCTCCCAGGGCCTGAAAAATAATTCCGCAATTATTTCGAAAGACGAGGATTACGGCTCGCTGCTCTGCGACGAAGATCCGGTGACGGACGTCGTTTTTGACCCGTCAACCGCTCAAATTTCATACAAAATGATCAACACAGACGAAGGAACCGTTGTCCGCAATGTCGTCTGCTACGATCCCGACGAAGACGATTCAACCGAGGGAAAACCGAAGCTGACCCTGAACACCACGGACAATCGCATCGAGTGCGAAGTCCTGGGCAAGAAGGTCTCTGCTATCCCGGCCGAGTGCAACGTCGATATTGTTCTGACCCTTCCGACTAACCAGGCCGCCTGCACCGCCGCGCCTGTCGCTCCGATCGTCCTGGTTGCAAAAGCCTACGCAAAATTTTTGAAAGAAAATTTTCTGCACACCCGGGGAACAGCGGTGGCTCTGGTTCCGTATTCTGCTAAAATTTCAGTGCCTCCGGACAAATCAAGTTGGACCGTCGCGATTCCGCCGATGAATCAATTGCCAGATAAACCTTATCTGAAACAGGCGATTGCCTACGGCACCGAGGGAAAAATTGTTGGCGGCGAAATCGTCTCAAATTCCACTAATATTCAGTACGAGTGGGGGAACGAAAACCCAAACATCGGTTTTCCGATCATGTTTCGCCGGGGCGCGTCGGAAACCTACCGAGGTACGAGGTTTTACACGGGAACCGGTCTGCTGTCGACGGCAAATCCCAACAGCGACAGCCTGAAATTCCAGCGCATGAATCCGAATCCGTGCTATCTCGGACATTGCAACCTGCTGGCGAGCTGTTGCGAGACGAATTGTCCGATCTACCTCGCGAATCCATATTTTATCACGGAATTAACCGACAATATTCCTGATGTCATTCATGACCTGGGGTTGATTCGCCCTATAAACGACCCGAAAAATAAATCGAATTTTCTGTTTTTGGCCGTGCAGTGGGCACAAATGCTGCTTTTTGAGGATTGGACGGATCATCCCTCCGATGTTGAGGCCGACCCGAATCAAAAATTCGAACACCCGGACCGCGACCACAAGAAAAAAGCGATAATTTTCGTCATCAATTCCCCGGATCGCTTCGAACCCCGGGAGCTGACCTATCTCGGCTTCAACAATGACGCTTCGGAAATCCCGATGTTTGAGTCCGATACGATCAATTCTAACTACAACTACGGCGCTCCCACCAATGACGCCCGCACCTCTCCGGTAAAAAGCACAAAAGGTACTCTTGTTTACTCAGGCACCGGAACCTACAATACAACCTCGGGTACTTATGTCGTCACGTCCGGAGCCGGCAAACTGACTTTTCCGCAAAAAGGGATGCTGAAAATTGTCGTGGCCGCGAGCCAGTCTACGAGCAGCTGCAGTTTCACAAATATAAATAATGTCAGCCGACGCATCGAATTCGGCGGAGCGAACGTCGCACCTTCGCTGACACAAAATACAAGCTACACTATCACCGGAACGAAAACCTTCTACCTGACCCCGGATCAAATATCCGACGTTCCAGATGCCAACGAAAATTACTACGTCAACTTCAGCCTCGCCAACGTCCGACTCGTCTCCGCCGAAATCACCAACAGACCCACGGAGACAGTCATCCCCACCGTTCAAATGTACGAAGGATCTGAGCAAAAAACGCTGATCGACTGCGCCGCATCCGATGCCGGCAATACGAACAAAACCGTCACGTTCATAGTCAACACCAAGGTGCCGTTCACCGTGCGAGCAAAAGTGCCCTATGCTTGGATTTCAACGACGGATTTTCGACAAACTTCCGGTGACGCAGTCATTTTCAGCAATGATAATACCCATCCGTTCAGAATTAACGTTGCCGTGCCGTCGTCGACAACCGACGCCAGCGTCAGTCCGAATAATACTCTTACAAACGGTGCCCAAGGTACCGATAATAATTCCGTAATCGTGACTGCGAAACGAAAGTTGTCGTCGTTTACTTTGAAGGGAAATTACAACTATGTGAGTCAGGAAACTTGGGAAAAGAGCTATATTTCGAGGAGAAATTATACCAGGAGCGATAACATTAACTCCCACCAGATAGTCTTTTTTGAAGACATCCCAGGTTGCTATAAACCATTAAATAAGAGTTTTTCTAAAGAAAATGGCCAAATTATAATAAATATAAAATCATTTCAATGTGGATCTTGCTCTGGGGGATGTTCGGCAGGGCATTTTCCTAGAGGAGGGAAGAGGTTTTAAATTTTTCAAACAAACTATACCCATTCATGATGAGAAGTTGGATTTTTTCAATTGGACTTTTTGAGTAAAAATGATATAAGGATGGTATGAAGAAAGATTTTTTAAGCAAAGAAGAGTACGAGAATCTACGTAA
>JAISCG010000079.1 GCA_031265715.1 Holosporaceae bacterium
ATCTTTGATATATGCGGCCATTCGTTTTTCCATTTGTCTAACATGGGAGAAACTTCGAAAACCTCATAGCTTCGTTGCTCAACTCGTCCGTGTATTTTGTCGGTGTTATCAGCGAAGGAGGACGCCGGCGGAGAACTGCGAAGGAAGAAATAGCCGACCCGGAAAAACGCGAACAAAGCTTTTGTCGATTTTTTTAAAAAAGTGAAAAATTTTATTGCTTTTTTTTCCGATATACCGTATATAACTAACGTGTAAAGAAAATGGGGAGATCGAAATGAAGAAAAGTATACTTTTAGTCGGTGTTTTGTTTTTTGGTATTGGTAATGGGATGGATCTGCAGCGGAGGGCGGACGCCGCAGCTGATAGACTAACGGCAATTATCGCAAATAGATATACTGATGAGAAGAGTAAAGAAAAGGCAACTAATTACTTGGATGTTCTTTTTGGAGTCAGGGATGATGAAAACCTCAGGGAGGTCGAGAGGTTTTTGGAATCGTTCGCTGCTGCTGAGAGAGATGCGAGAATTGCTGCTGCTGCTGAGAGAGATGCAAGAATTGCTGCTGCCGAGAGAGCTGCTGCTGCGAGAGTTTCCGATCTTCTTGCGGTGGCTAATACTGCATTATCAAAGAAAGATTCAACTGTTCACGATCTTGATAATTGGTTCCAACAAAACGTCGTTGAAATAGCGGGGCATGTGCAGATGGTCTGCGGAGTAGCAACAAAGGATTTTGGTGCTGTTATGGCGGATATTGTTGATAAAGTAGCAAAAATGAATGATATAGATTATTTGGATGGTAAGGTTCAAAAAAAATGTAGTGGTGCTGAGTTCGCGGACTATATCAGAAGGAATGGAATAAGAGTTGCAGGGGAGGATGCAGGATGGGTTTGGGATGACTCTACTAAAGGTATTATCTGCATGCTTTATTGTTCCCCCTTCCAAGCTGCTCTTTTCGATTTTTTCAAAGAGTGTGGTGGTGCGTTTATGAGTCAACCGGATTGGAATAATCTGGCGCTTCATTTCATGTGTTACAATGGAATCAAGAATAGAGTGCTTCTTAGAACTCTTATGGCTTTAGATGCTTTTTTTTTAAAGCACAGAAGATAACGCTCTGTCGCATAAAAGTAATTGGTCCCGGTGCACTACCACCCGTCTCATTTAATTGAGCGTTTCCGTCTCGTCATTGCGAGGAACGAAGTGACGTGGCAATCCGGAGATTTTAAAATTTGCTTAAATTTGAGCTCTGGATTGCCGCGTCGTTTCACTCCTCGCAATGACGAGAAGTGGCAAGGGTCACGGGACCGTTTCCAAATCTTCAGACCGGGCTAGCGGTTTTACCTATCTGTCAGTTATTCGATGCCGAAAATCGCGTAGGAGTAATCCTTCGCGTCAAACGGCTTGAGGTCGTCGAGACCTTCTCCGACTCCAACGGCAAATACGGGAATTTTGTATTTTCTCGTCAGAGAAATGATGGCGCCGCCCTTGGCGGTTCCGTCGAGTTTGGTGATGATAATGCCGTCAATTCCGATTTTATTTAAAAACACGTCCACCTGATTGTGGGCCGCCTGGCCGGTTGTTCCGTCCAGCACCAAAACGGTTTTGTGGGGAGCGGACTCATCGATTTTTTTTATGACGCGTTTTATTTTTTCCAATTCATCCAGCAAATCGGCGCGATTTTGCATGCGGCCGGCCGTGTCTATCAGTACGACGTCGTTGGATTTAGTCGACGCAGTTTTTATCGCGTCATAAACCAATCCGGCCGCGTCGGCATTTTCTTTTCCGATGCAAATATCGACTCCGATTTTATCCGCCCAATATTTCAGTTGATCAACAGCCGCCGCTCGAAACGTATCCGCAGCTACCGGCAGCGGATTTTTTCCGGCTTTTTTAAAATTATAAGCAATTTTCGCCACCGTCGTCGTTTTTCCGTTTCCGTTAACGCCGATGACCAATATGATCTCCGGTCGGTGCGAAAATTTCTCTTCGAAAAAATTGCTTTCGTAGGGGAGCAGCATTTTGCAAATTTCATCCGCAAGAAATCGTTTTATATCCGCGTCCGTGGTATTTTGGGGAAATTTTCTGCGCAGAAATTTTTCCGCCAATTCCGCCGCGGTTTCCACTCCGACGTCCGCCATAATAAGAGAATCTTCAATTTCCCGGGAAAAATCTTCATCCGGCTTTTTTCCGGTGATCGAAATCACAACTTTTTCGGAAGTTTTTTTCAACGCGCTTTTTAATTTATCAAAAAACTTCATTCAATCATCTTTCTCTGACCGGTTGCCCGATTATAATATTTTTATCAACCGAATCGCAACGAAACAAATATTCCTTCCCGGTTGTCAGGGGGACGGACGATTTCACGTCGAGAAAAGAATCGGTTTTTGCGTTGATATGATCTTCCGCAAGAACGATCACGATTTTTCCGATTTGCTCTTTCATTTTTTTGTTCAGAATGTCGTCGGCCAAAATCCTCAATTCTTTTGCGCGACTCGTTATAACCTTTTTTTCTATTTTCGGCATCAGTGCCGCCGGAGTTCCCGGTCTTCCGGAAAACGGAAAAATATGAAGAAGGGATAATTTCGCCTCCGTCAAAAGTTTTTTTGTATTCAAAAACATTTCTTCGTTTTCGGTCGGAAAACCGACGATTATATCTGCGCCGAAAATAACGTCCGATCGGGTCTCTAAAATTTTTCCGTTTATTTCAATAACTTGATTACGATTATGTCTGCGCATCATGCGTTTCAGAATCATGTCGTCCCCGGATTGAATGCTTTCGTGAATGTGCGGCAGCAATTTTTCTTCGGATCCGATCATATTTATCAGATCGTCGTTGATGTCTGCCGGATCCAGCGAGGACAATCTCAGCCGCGTTAATTCCGGCACGTTTTTCAAAATATGACGCACGATAAACGATAAACTTTTTTGCGGACTCGAATCTCGACCGTAGGAAGAAATATTCACCCCGGTCAGCACTATTTCTTTATATCCTTTTCGGAGAAGAATTCGCGCCTGATTCAGAATTTCATCCTCCGAAAAACTCACGTTATTTCCGCGGGTCAGTCTCACTATGCAATAGGTGCATTTTTGATCGCATCCGTTTTGGATTTGCAAAAAACCCCGCACTTTTTTGCACGCGGAATGTGCCGGATCCGTCTTTTTATCCGATCCGTATTTCAGATATTCGGATTTTGAAAGTTTGGTTTTGTTGGAAATAATTCCGACCACTCCGTCCATCTGCATATAATGATCCGGGTGCAATTCGGATGCGCAGCCGGTGAGAATAATTTTAATATCCGGATTTTCGCTGTGTAACCGACGAATGGTTTGCCGAAGCTTTCGCTCGGCTTCCGCGGTAACGGCGCAGGTATTTATCAGAGTAAAATCGACGATTCCCAACTCTTTTGCGAAATTTTCTATCAGATCGGATTCGCAGGCATTTAATCGACAACCGAATGTCAGAACAGTCGGAGAACTCATTGTTCGATTACTTTTGGAAGTGTTAAAACGAGTTCGGCCAATTTTCCCGCCGCCATGTTGCAGTAAACGGATCCGCCCATGGCCTCCGTCACGTTTTTACAAAAATGGGCGTTCAGGGCGATTGTCGAAAAATTTTCGGCCGGAAATAATTCGGTGCGCACCACCGGATCCTCATCAAAAGCGGTATTTTTGAACGACAAAATATTACGCCCCTCCGATTCCGACAGCATGATAATTATCTCTCCTTTTCCCGAAGATTTTATCTGACAAATCAAATTTTGCAACACATTAAAAATGATGTACATCACAAAATGTTTGTTACCTTCGATGATAAAG
>JAISCG010000084.1 GCA_031265715.1 Holosporaceae bacterium
TACTTTTTTATCGATTCTTCCGGCGGAAACATTTTGAAACATATTCACGCCGCAGCAGGCGCAGAAATCCACCTTCGCCTGCATGCGCTTGTATTTCGGGACGTCGTGGAGATAGTAGACGATCGCAATTAATACCGGGATGGCAATCGCAAACTCGATAAAAATCGCTCCTATCCGAGGCTTTCTAAGAGCCTGCCCCCCCCCCCCCGTTGTATTACAGTCATAATTTTAGACACCATTTTCACTCCAAAAGTTAAATCTTCACCATTATGAAACGGAAAAGGTTAAAAAACGGTTAAGGTTGAGCGTTGCTTCTCGCAGTGACGAGAAAACGTTATCATAAATACTGAAGAAGCGGTAAGGGGAGGCAGAATTTTCATCAATTTATTACTCCGACTCCGCGCGCCCAGAGAAAGTACGAAGAACCCCTCGCACCGCTGCCGCTTATTATCGTATTTACTCCACCACCGAACAATTGCTTCACAAAGGCACTCGAAAACGGATATTTACAAATAAAAGTTAATACAAATGCCGTCCCCGACGGAAGCGGACGAAGAGGATTCAATGTTGTCCACATAGTTTTGAAATATCCGGTAGCCATGGTCCACCAATTATTGCAACCGACCGGCGCTATTATCGAAGTTTCCGTTCCCACTCTGATAAATTCGGGAGTACCGCATGGGCCACATTGGTACGTTGACGTAACAGCGTTCTGCGCGGACCAGGCGACTGACGCCCCTCCGTAGGGAGATGCAGCGCACATTTTTTCCAAATTCTCATATACCGAAAAATCATATTGGATGCAGTTTTGAGCAACGAATTTTGGTCGATATTTGGCTACAATAGCGTCGAATTCTGTATTCGCTTTCCCGCAAATTGTTGAAAATGTCGCCTCGGCGCAGATGGCATTGAGCGCGGCCTGAACAATGTGCATCCTGATCAACTCGATGGCGAAAAAAATCAGCATACAGATAACGGGGAGGGTCAGAGCAGCTTCCAGCATCACAATTCCGCGAGTCGGACGGATCGGGCGGAGAATTTTACTGTTTTTGCCGGATTTTCTACAATCTCACGACCATCCTCCTCTCTTACCGAGAGCCTGCCCCCCCCCCCCGTTGTATTACAGACACAATTTTAGACAACATTTCCGCTCCATCGGTTAAATCTTCATCATTATGGAGCGGAAAAGGTTAAGAAAGTGTTACTTCGGCACAGTCCCATCGAATAATCCCGGTTTCGGAGTAAATATCACGATGGAGTTGAAAAAACCGTCGGTACTTTTCGCTTTCGGAGACAAAATATAAAATCCGAATGCTTCTTTTGCGGGAACGTTCGAGCATAATCTGCCGTCCGAAAAGCTGAAAACGGTGTGGTGATAGCAACATACGCATTCCACTATAATTTTTACTTCACCGGGTTTTATCACCAATTTCGGATGTATCTTTGACGGAACTTGTTTACGCAGATATTGTACGTAACTGTATCCGTGGCTCGCAGACATCCCCACGCATTCTACTTTATAGGCACGAAGGTTATCCATGTGAAAGTGTACTCCCCAAATAACCGAAGCAGTATTGTTGTCTTCTCCGATAACGTAGTAGATATATCCCAACGGAAAATGCCCCAAAGGAAGACATTGCGAACCGGTTGCGTACATCGTCATTCCCGGATAGAACGCTAAATACGCTCCTGTTACAATATTTCTGATATTAGTCAACGTGATTTTTTCCGGGGTCCCGTTCCGGGATATATTTTGCAGCATACCAATCATGTTGTGTGCAACAAATTCCATCTTCGCCTGCACGCGCTTGTATTTCGGGACATCGTGGAGGTAATAGATGATAGCAATTAATACCGGGATGGCAATGGCAAACTCAACGAAAATTGCCCCAATTTGAGCTCTTCTAAGAGCCTGCCCTCCTTGCATTATAGTTATAATTTTAGACAACATTTCCACTCCATCGGTTAAATCTTCATCATTATGGAGCAGGAAAGTTTAAAAAAGGATTAACCGGGAACAGTCTCGTCGAACAATCCGAATTTGGGGAAAAGACAACTCCTTTCCCCGAAAATATCAATTACAAATCGGCAATTTGGGAACCGAGTTTTTTTACCCTCTTCCCCGGAAATATTACCATCCGTCGCATCAGATCCGATTCGTACCGAATTACGCAATAATTATTCGCTGGTATCCAGTTTTAACAGTGTGATTCGGCACAGGTATACTACTTCTGTACGATAACTTTCGAATCGGGATGACTTATTCGCTGCATTAATCGTCTCCGAAGCTTCCCTTTGGCAATCGGAAAAAGTTCTCTGCATTCAAGAAACGAATACAAGAAATTATAGCCGAAATTTGCACAACGTAATACTCTGGATGAAGATGCCTCATTCAATTGTATCAAGAACCCATCGGTCTCCAGAAGCGCCCTCTGCCCCCCATCGATTTCAAGTTGATGTAGAGCGAACCTTATGTCGGTAAGCTTTTTTCCTCTGACGATTGAACCTAAAGTGGGGTTTGGGATAAAAGATATTTCTCTAAGAATAGGCGATGACACATGACCTAAAAATATTCCACCGTTTATTTTGATCATTCTTGAATTTTCACAAAGCGGATCGAATTCAACTTCTCCCTGCGAATTTAAAAAGATCCCGGCTATGCAATGGAGCTCAGCATCATCATGCCATGTTTCCAAAAGAAACTCAGCCGATATGCCTAGCAACTCAGCAATGCGTTGTAAATTATGTACGTCCAGTTTTAATGTTGGCAAATAAAAATGTGAAGGGTATTGCCAACAAAAAGCGTTCGCATGAAAAGACTCGTGATATAGACCATCCCTCACGGAACGGACTATATCCCCAAAACATCCGTCTTTGAAAGCCAGTTCCGACCTGAACTCTTCTTTGTTTTCAACCAAAATAATTAAAAATGCTAAATATGGCTTACCATTTCTAACCATACAACATCTGTAACAGATATCCTCACGCTGCCCCTCCGGATTAAGGTTAGTCCAAAATCTCTTAAACGAGTTCAGAGTTACCAGTAAAGGTATATTCCTTCTTACAAGACCGTCTATCAATTTTTCAAAAAGATCAAGGGTATGACTAATTCCCGCTTTTTTGTCAGCACATATCGCATTTAAAAGGTTCAACCGGATTGCCCTATCATCCGCTTCAATTGCTGCTTTAATTGCCGCCCTATTTACATCAATTTTCTCTATGGCGGCAGTAATTGCATCCTTAGTCACTTTAATTGTCGCACCGTCTGTTGTTGCATCGTTCGCATTAATTGCTGCGTTGACCGGTGCTGCGTCATCCGCTCTCTCTCTCAATGAAAGAAGTTTTCTTATCATTCTTCCCATTATTTGTTGTTCCTCGATCGTCGCTTCAACAGATTCACCACCGTCCTGAGGCCATAAGCGATCAATAAGAGAATTTTTGTTGATTATTGCCATAAAGTTTCCAAGCACTTGCTCTGCTCTTGCTTTATAGGCATCGTCTTCGGCTGTCCGCATTCCCAAACAACCGAAAGCAAAAAAAGCATGCAATAAAGTAATTTTAATACATTTCATTATTTTCCCCATTTAATTTATCTAACAACTTATCGTTTATCATAAATAGCAGATTATAACAACAGTTTTTCAAAAGATTCGTCAGTAGAGCCGGGAACCGATACTTTTTCCACTCAGGTGTGAGTTAATGATATCGTCCAAGAACGGTCCGAACACATTTTCCAGCGATTTTTTATGAAAAACCGCGTCCTGATATTGCTCGGATTTCAGTGCATTTTTCAACTGTTCAAATTCGATTTTTGCGATTTCCCGCGCCGACGGCGGAATTTCGCCGATTATCGATTCCCAAAATTTGATCATTCTTTCCGATTCGATTTTTATCGTAATATTTCGGGCTAAAATCGAGTCTTCCTTTTGATTTTCCGCTGCTTTTTTCAAAATCGCCGTCATTTCCTCTCCGGATAATCCGGATGAAGGATCCACAATGATGCTTTGACTGATGCCGGTTCTTTTTTCCCGGGCGCTCACGCTGAGTAATCCGTTTACGTCGACCGAGAAATTCAGGACGATTCTCGGCATTCCGACCGGCATCGGCGGAATTCCGCTCAATTCGAATCTTGCAAGAGATCTGCACTCGTCGGCGACTGGTCTTTCTCCCTGAATAATGTGGAATTTCATGCCTGTCTGGTTATCTTGGCAGGTGGTGTATTCGCGTTTTTCGGCGACCGGAATCGGGGTATTTCTGTAAATAATTTTATCCGTCCCGCCGCCGAGCGTTTCCACTCCCAAAGTCAGAGAAACGACGTCGATCAACAATATATTTTTATTTTTGGAAGTCAGAGAATCCGCGTAAACGGCCGCCCCCAGTGCCACGGCCTCCTCCGGATTTATATTATCGAAAATTTTTACCGAAAAATGCCTGCGTATTTCATCTTTTACCGGTTTTAATTTGGTCATTCCTCCGACCAAAACGACGCCGCTCAGGTCTTTCGCGCCTATTCCCGCGTCCTTCAAAACCCGGTCGGCGATTTGCAAACTTCTGTCCAGGAATTTTTTCAAAATATTCCGCAGAACATCCGGGGACAGACAAAATTCCCGATCGCCGCAATTTTTCCTGATTTCGGGAAGATCAAGAAGATGTTCCTTGAGAAATTTGGCCGTCAATTTTGCGAAATTTCCGACGTCGGAACTGCTCAGTCCGAGAAGATTTAAATTGTAATCGACGATGGCATTATCGATATCGTCTCCGCCGAGATAATTATCTCCGCCGGTCGCCATCACCTGAAAAATTCCGTCCGTCAGTCGCAGAACGGAAAAATCGAACGTGCCTCCGCCGAAATCGTAGACGGCAAAAATTCCGCTGTCGCGCCTGTCCAATCCGAAGGCAACGGCCGCCGCCGTCGGCTCATTTATCAAACGCAGCACCTTTATCCCGGCGACGGACGCCGCCTGCTTTGTCGCCGTTCGCTGCAGATCCGAAAAATGAGCCGGCACCGTGATTACTGCGGAATCGATCCGCTCTCCGATATTTTCTTCGGCATTTTTCTTCAAAAACGAAAGAATGTCGGCGGAAATTTCAACCGGATTTCTGTCGCAAAATTTCTCCTTGGTTCCGACAAATCGTTTCACGGAAAATACGGTGTCGGCGGAGTTCGCGTAAACGGCTTCCCGGCCGACGGTTATTTCGTTTTCGGAATAATTCACCGCGGAAGGAGTCGTAACATTTCCCTGTATCGGAATTGTAACGGGCTTGCCGTCTTCAACCCGGGCGATTGCAGACGCCGTTGTTCCGAGGTCGATTCCCACCGTTGCCATTTTAATTAGACCTTTTGAACGGATTTTCACTTTGTCTGATGAAAATTCTCAGCGGCACGCCTTTAAAATCGAACGATTTTCGCAGGTGATTCAGCAGATATCTCTCATAGCTTACCGGAAGATGCGTGGAACGATTCGCAAAAAGCGCGAAGGTCGGCGGTTTGCAGTCGGTCTGGGAGATGTACTTCAGCTTGATCGGCATTCCGTTCACCAGGGGCGGAGGATTTTGGTAAATCGCCGCCTGAAACCACTTGTTCAGAGTGCCGGTGGAAATTCTCCGCGACCAGTTATCGTATAATTTTAGGGCCGTGGTGAAAATTCGGATCAGCCCCTTTTTTTCCTTCGCAGAAACGAGCAGACACACCGCCCCCGGAAGCTGGGCGAATTCCTTTTCCGCGCGGCGTTCCACCTCCTCTTTGATTTTTTCGGGATTTTCAACGGTATCGCTTTTGTTGAGGGCAAACATGACGATCTTGCCTTCGTCAAATGCCTCTCGAGCAATGGTAATGTCTTGTTTTTCAAACGGATTTTGTATGTCCATCAGAACGACGACGATGTTGGCCAGACGGATATGTTTTTTGGCGTCCACGGCGGATATCGTTTCAACTTTTTCCTCGATCTTGGATTTTCTGCGACGACCGGCGGTATCTATGAGCGAAATGCGGTGATTTTTGAACTTCCAATCCAGAGAAATCGAGTCGCGAGTGGTTCCGGCCCGATCTCCGGTGAGCAACCGCTCCTCTCCGATGATAGCGTTTATCATGGTTGATTTTCCAACGTTCGGTCGCCCGACCACGGCAATTTTTACGGGGATATCGTCCGGTTCTTCGTCGATTTCTTCAAAATTCGGCTCCCGGGATAAAATTTCGAAAATCTCATCAAATCCCAGATTGTGCTCCGCCGAAATCGCGATTCCGTCTCCGAATCCCAAAATTTGCGGATTTTGCGGAAACACTTTTCCCTCGGATTTATTTTTCAGAAGAATGGTTGTTCGATTCCCGACTTTTTTAAAAGCGCCGCGTATCCAGGA
>JAISCG010000114.1 GCA_031265715.1 Holosporaceae bacterium
TCTTGGCGATGTCGCTTCTTCAATTCTTGCCGTTCTGTTTCTTTTAAAAAATCCTTCATATTCTTATTTTACTCAATTCTTTCTCATTTTCCTATCTCTTATTCACGAGGGGTATATGATATGGCTGGATCAAAATATTTTATTCCGTGCCTTGGTGATATTCAGGTTGGAATCACAGGCGGAATATTTACGCGCTGGTGTACGTTATATTCCCGCGAAGTTGAGTATAGAATGAAAAAAAACGAAGGAAGAATTCTTCCGTTTATTGATATGGAGCATGTTCCCACAAAAAATTATATGTGCGGTGGAGAGGGTGAAGAAATAACAAGAATACATCCGTTTGACTTGTATCTGTACTTTTTGGGTGAGAGACTAGATGAAGAAATAAGAAAATGGGGATTTCACGATTTGAGGACTTTTGTTAGTATGGGAATATTGTCCGCTTTACCATCCGACGCGTCACAGAGACATCCACGAAGCTGACCACCCGTCGCATTTAATCTCTGAGGGGTGAATTTTCCGCAGCTCTGCTGCGAAAATATTGTCACTCATTGAAATTTCAGATAAAAGAAGGATCAGATGGGTGATAGGCGGTCGATTTTTTCCGTTAGACTTTTTTGGCGATTTGTTATATAAATCACCCTGGTAAGATTGTGGAGGGGCAGCGCAATGAAAACATCCGGGGATACGCCTGAGGCGTCAAATAATTGTATTGCTAAAAATTTGGATAAAGGCCATCCGGGGGATGGCTTTTTTTTTGCGCTTAGGAATCTTCCGCCAGGGATTTTTGCGGTTTCTTTTTTCGGTCTCTTTCTCGGCATATCAACAACGATGGTCTACAGTCAGCTCAGTTTGTTTTTGAAATACGAGCTGGGAGCGAGCATGTCGGATGTTACGCTTCTCGACGGCGTCGTGGAGTGTCTTTCCTTCGTGGTGCGCGTTTTTTCGGGACCGATCAGCGATTTTCTGAGAGAAAGAAAAATGATTTTGTACGTCGGGTGTTTCATAACCCTCTTCGCAAGATCTTTCATCGCCATCGTCAGCTCGTGGTGGGCGGTATTTTTCGTGCAATCGACCGAGCGGCTCGGAAACGGCATTCAGGCAGTGCCGCGCGATGCGCTGATCGCCGACATAAGTTCCGAAAATTATCGCGCCAGATCGTTCGGTTTCAGCAGATCGCTGAAAACCGTCGGTAGTTTGCTCGGAACTTTGATTGCGGTGCAGATTATGCTTTACACATCCGGAAATTATCGAATAGTGTTCGCATGCTCCGTTATTCCGGTAATTATTTCAATATTCTTTCTTTCCCGGGTAAAAACTCCGCAAGAAATAAAAGGAGAAGAGAAGAAAGAGGTTAAACGGGAAAATCCGTTCCAGAAAAAATATTTAAAATCGCTTGATTCCACTTTTCGAAACATAATAATTCTTGCGCTGATTTCCGAATTGGGACATTTCAGCGAGCATACGTTTCCTTTGTATGCCAGCGAGTTTATATCAACGTCTCTCGCCGGATCCGTCAGCTCGATGGTCAGTTGCGGACAGATACTGATGTGCTTCCCGATCGGAATTTTGGCGGACAGGTACGGAAAAAAGAGAATGGTGGCCGTTTGCATGATGCTTATGATTCTGGCGAACATCCTCTTTATTTCGGCGAAGTTTGTCGGCAGCTACCCGATCATCAACATCTACGCCGGAGCGTTTCTGTGGGGAGCGCAGACAACGGCGGTGCAGGGGCTGTTCCTCTCGATAATCAGCGAAAAAGTTGATTTTCACCTGAGGGCAACCGCCATGGGAATTTACTTCTTCATGCTCGGAATGGCGTATTTATTTGCGTCATTTGTCGGCGGAAAAATTTGGGACGTTTTCGGCAGCAACTATTCGTTCATGTACAGCATGTTCTTTTCTATTTTGGCGTTGTGTCTGTTCAAAAAATTGATGCCGCCGAAAACGCAACGTTGCGCATGATTTTTTTCAGAACTCCGAAGTTTTGGTATCGCAGGCCGAACATCATTCAGAAATTGCTTCTGAAGCCCGTCGCAAATATTTATTCCCGAATCTCCACAAGAAATTATTGTGGAGATTATTTTTATAAAAGTTCCAAAGCGAAGGTTATTGCCGTCGGAGGAATAACCGTCGGAGGATCGGGGAAAACGCTCGTGACGCGATTCATCGGTGAGTTTTTACAGTCCCGGGGAAAAAAAGTCGCCGTTTTAAGTCGGGGATTCGGGAGATCGTCGAGCAAAATTTTGAAGACGGACAGTTCGATTCATTCCTATAAAGACGTCGGAGACGAACCTCTGCTGCTGTCCCGTTTTGTTCCCGTGTACGTGGGAAAAAACCGGGCAAAAGCCGCACAATCGGCCGAGGCCGACGGCGCCGAATATTTAATCCTTGACGACGGCATCACCCAGAAATACCTGAAACCGGATCTGAAACTCGTGGTTATCGACAGCGAGCAGCGCCTGGGAAACGGCGAGATGTTTCCCCTCGGCCCCAATCGACTGAATTTTGAAAAAATAAAATTCGATATTGACGGAATCATTGTTCTCGCCCCGAATGAATCCGGTTTTTTTATTTTCGATGAAAAAATCCCGACTTTTTTCGGAAAAATCCGGACAAGCCTTCCCGAAAACAAAAAATTGATCGCTTTTTGCGGCATCGGATATCCGGATAAATTTTTCAACTCCCTCGAAAATTGCGAAGAAAAAATCGCGTTTCCGGATCATTATCCTTTTTCGGACGAAGATATCCGGCAACTCCTGCTGAAAGCAAAAAACAGCGACGCCCGGCTCGTTACCACGGAAAAAGATCTCATGCGCATTCCTCTGAAATATCACGACAAAATTACCGCAGTGTCGGCGTCGATTTCCGCGATAAATTTTCCCGATGATTTTTTTGGTGAGGGAATAAAATGAAGAAAAATATTTTGGCCGTTTCTGCGTGCCTGAAGCGATGCTCGGTTGCGTTTTTGTATGAAGAAAAAATTTATGAAGTTAACGAATGCATTGATGCTGCCGCGAATCTTGTTTGGCTGGCCGATGATCTTGCGAAAACAAACAACATTGATTTTCGAAAAATCGACGGAGTCATATCCGCATCCGGTCCCGGATCGTTTACCGGCATAAGAGCAGCTCAGAGCTTCGCAAAAGGATTCGCGATGTCGCTGAAATTACCGTCGGTCGGGGTGAGTTACTTCGATGTTATCCGAAAAATTTACGTTCCCGGAGACGTTTTGAGCGTTGTGCTGATAAACGGGGAAAACGACAAAATCTATTATAAAATCGGTGATGATTTCGGCGCTGCAACCGCCGAATCTTTGAGAGATAAAATCCCGAACGAAGCAGTTTTAGTCGGAGATGCGGTCGATGCTTTTTCGGGCATTATTCCCGTCACGGACTTCAGAGACGCAAAGCATTTATTTCATTTTTCAGATTTAATCACCACCGAATCCGAAATTTCACCGCTGTACACATGAGAAAACAGCAAGTGAAAAATCGGTGGGCCCGGTAAGATTCGAACTTACGACTACTCCGTTATGAGCGGAGGGCTCTAACCGCTGAACTACAGGCCCGCAGTGATAAGATACGCGTTTATATTAAAAAGTCAAACAGTATTTCGTTGTATCAAAATCGGATTCAAACTAAATGGAGAAATTCTCTAAACCATGCTGAAAACTTCTGTAATGGTTCATGACATGTGAGACTGACCATGTCTCCCGTAGGTTGAGTTAATGTGCTCCATCGGGGTCATGCCGTGCAAGCAATTTTGTAAAAATCCATCAGAAATTTCTTCGCATTTTCCGAATTTCTCTATCAACTTCTCGCGCTTTTCGTCTGTAATGTCAGGCGAAAATGAGCTACAATTCGCATTGTGCGGTTTTCGCATGTCGGTCTCCTTTCAGTAAATTTTAACTTTACCTATTTTGGAGACCTTCTTTCATTCCTGCAAACCGAAAATATCTCTAAAATACTCAACTGATGCGTGTCTTGAGGTGTCTTTTCTCCGGTTCAATCCTGTCTCATATGTTTTTGAACCTGGACAGCCCAAAGTGGGTAGAGTTGTTCGATCGGTCGGGGATGCCGTTAATCGTCCTTTCCAAAAAGCAGGTTCTTCCTGGTTGGCGCCATTGTCGCCGCTGTCGAGTTGTACTGAACGGTATTTAATCTGACGGCGAGATATTTTTAAGCCCCCGGGTTGTCGTAAAAGTGACGACTGTCGAAAACTGTTACAGCAGTAAGAAATTCCTTGAGAAGATGTTGCTTTTTGTGTAGATACATGAAGATTGCGGTCGTAGCTCAGCAGGATAGAGCACGGGATTCCGAATCCCGGGGTCGTGGGTTCAATTCCCTCCGATCGCACCATTTGAGCGTTAATCTTTCAATATGCGGTCGGAAATTGTCATATTTTTTAACGTATTTTTGCAGCTCATCGTTTATCTCT
>JAISCG010000126.1 GCA_031265715.1 Holosporaceae bacterium
AAGTAGCGAGTGTAACAAAGGTTAACAGGAAAACGGTAACCGTCTGTAACAGTTGCATGATTGTGTCAAAGCGATATGGAGAAAATGCTTCGTGATGAGGTACACTCCCTCCGCCAGCAGCTTTTGTTGTCGCCGGGGGAGTTTTTATTTACCACAATACAATGATGCTTCAAATCCTCTGGTACAGAGGCTTTTGCGACTGGTAATGTATTTTAAATTCAGACAAAATTATATACATTTACCGGCTTTTCCCCAAATTTTCGCTAAAAACCTCTCTCCATTCTCCATTTTTACGTGACCGGAGAATCAAAGATCATTTATTGAAATACTTTGAAAATTAAGTATAATTTGCTGGAACTTACCTTGCAGACAAAGCCGGTTCGGAGAATGAAGACGGTAAGCGGGTGGAACTGGAATCAATATCAAAGCTTGCGAAAGTCTCAGAATCGGCAGACGCTGCCGTCTCAGATACGCTTATCCGGGAAGACGTTGTGGCGGCGACAGCGGATGAGCTCAAAACGCAAGGGTTTGCGGGGCTCATTCTTAGCTGCAAAGCGAGCAACAAGTACAACCTGCTCGCTTTGTTTCAGAAAAACGGTTATCGAAGACCCCCTGTAATCTTATCTTTTTTTTCGCACGGTTTTATTCGGCGAGGAATGAAGCCACCCTGTGACATACTCATACGGAGGCCAAATTACTTTGACTTTTCTGGGGGCATTTTCATGCAGTATGTCGTCATTGCCATAGACTTCATGTACAATCTCGCGTTTTGGCAGTCTCGTTTTTTCATCAAATACCGGCTTATTATTTTTTGAGAGAATCAGTTTCGACTCTTCAAAATCACTGCCCGGCATGACCGACGGAGTCCATTGAGTATCGCGGACTTCTTCAACTGATCTTCTCAGTGGAGCGCCACCAACAACTTTTCCAAAGATCTCGCACCACGCGTTATAATGAGGAACCGCGCGTTCTTCCGGATCTTCTATCTCCGAGAAATTGCGGCTATCTTTTTCAATTTCCGATATGTAATCTTCAAATTTTTTATAATAATCGAGAGCTTTCATCGCATTATTGACAGACTTATCATCTTTTCTCATCAAAGCCTCTTTTATATACCTCACGCGTTTTTTGGGATCGGCAGGATACCCCGCTCTTTGTAAATTACGACATATTTCATCCGTATTAATCTTCGAAAACCGGGAAGCATAGGATATCATACCAATCTTCAGTACTAATTAACGATAGAGGCATTGAAAACATTTGTCAGAAATAGTATAATGATTATGTTTGTTGTGATAAGGAGAGAGATGTCGAGAAAATCAGAATTAATAAGCGAAGAAACAGAGAAGAAAGCGAGATTAGCATTGAAGAAATGTTCGCAAGAGAAGCTTGTGGTGAAAAAATTGGAGGCGATTATTGCCGCCTGTGATCACGGGATCAGCTGTGTTGCAAGGATTTTCGGTATTACGGACACGACCTTGCGGAGTTGGATACGGCATTTTCTCGAAGATGAGACGGAGCATCTTAAAGCGCCTCCGAGTCGTCGCCGAAAGAGCATTTTGAATGACGATGATCGGGCAGTCATTTCCGGATTAATAAAAGAAAATCCACAACTTACAGGTGAGATTTTATGTCAAAAAGTTTTGGAAATCTGCGGGAAAAAGGTCAGTTCGGCCACAATGTACAGAGAATTAAAAAAGCTTGGTTTTTCACATATAACTCCACGTCCGCAGCACTACAAACAGGATAAGGAAAAGGTGGAGGCTTTTAAAAAAAGATCAACGAGGAGTTGAAAAAAGAGGACTACGCCGATGTACTGTTTTTCGATGAAGCGCGATTCGGAACGCACACGAAAATCGGATACGGATGGTTTCCGAAGGGTGAAAGAACTCCGGTAAAAATGAAAATCGGTTATAAAGCATTTTATGTTTATGGAGCGGTTTCCGCCAAAACAGGCTCAAATTACAGTGCAAGTTTTCCTAATGTAAATACGGAATGCATGAATGATTTTCTAAAAAGACTTTCTAAACATTATCAGGAAAAAAAGATCGCAATTATTATGGACGGAGCCGGTTGGCACAGGTCGGAAGATCTTGAAACACCTGAAAATATAGACATTTTTCTGCTGCCGCCCTACTCGCCGGAGTTGAATCCGGTGGAGAGATTTTGGGGATATTTAAAGCAGAATGTGATGCACAACAAACTGTTCGAGTCGTTAGATGAAATAGAAGAGTCTCTGCAGACTTTTCTTAACAACTTGAAAGACTCCACAGTTGCCCAATTGTGTAACAATAATTATTTAGTTATTTAGCAATGAGGATTGGTATAACACCTCTTTTTGTGATTAAAATTTACCGTTACCTTACGTTTTGAATAGGGATAAAAATCAACCTAAAGCTGTTACGTATTTCAAAAACGTGGGAGAGGAGTGGGAGAAAACGGATTTTGGGGCTTTTTTCTCTTCATTTTAGCGGGTGAATTTCCCCTGAAATTTGAGGTGGTGCCGAAAGGGAGAGTCGAACTCCCGACCTACTGATTACAAATCAGTTTATACGGGTTTTTCCATCAACCAATATACACGCTAAACATCCTGAAAAAACAGTATTTTTCGGCATATTACTTTTTATTAAAACCAAAACATTTTACCCTCTGCCAATGGTATTACTACCCACAAAACTACC
>JAISCG010000142.1 GCA_031265715.1 Holosporaceae bacterium
ACTGCTGCCTCCCGTAGGAGTCTGGACCGTATCTCAGTTCCAGTGTGGCTGACCATCCTCTCAGACCAGCTACTGATCATCGGCTTGGTGAGCCGTTACCTCACCAACTACCTAATCAGACGCAGACCCCTCTATTGGCGACCTTTCGATCTTTCCTCTCTCGAGCTTATGCTGTATTAGCTCCAGTTTCCCGGAGTTGTTCACCACCAATAGGCAGGTATCCACGTGTTACTCACCCGTGCGCCACTCATCATAGAGCAAGCTCTATAATTCGTTCGACTTGCATGTGTTAAGCGTGCCGCCAGCGTTCGTTCTGAGCCAGGATCAAACTCTCAAGTTAAAATGGCTTTTATTAAAAAAGCCACCTCCCAGCCAAATACTTTATCTGACGCAAGATCTGATATTGTATCCGGCTCTAATTTGCGCCATCTACATATCCTCTCTTCTTTTTCTTCTTTTCGTTTCTCAACTGTTCAAAGATCGTGAGGCTAGTTATACATGCCCTCTTCGAAAACGTCAACAGCTTTTTTTATTTTTTTTAAAAAAAAATTTTTTTCTTAAAAAATCAGAGTTTCTTTACTGCCTGTTTCGTTATTGGGGGCTTTTATGTTATTATTTTTTAGTTAATAGAAGATATTTCTGCAGATGCGTTCGGTTTTTTTTATATTGATTACGACTTTTTCACTCTGCGCAGATGCGACTGCGCCGACATTCGCGAGTTTAAAGTCATCCGAAGTTAATTTGAGGGTGGGACCGGGCAAGGAATATCCGATCAACTGGACATTCCTGAGGGCGAATCTCCCGGTGATGCTTGTGGCGGAGTTCAATGAATGGAGAAAAATCAAATTTATCGATAATACCGAGGGCTGGGTTCATCAGAATATGATTTCCCGAAAAAATACCGCCATCGTTACGTCGGGATACACGGTTTTGTACAAATATGCGTCCGATTCGCAGCCGATAGCGAAAATAGAGAAAAACGTAATCGTGAAAATCATTAAAAATGATAAAGACTGGGTTAAGGCGGAAGTGAACAAAATCAAAGGATGGATCAAGAAAGAGGATTTGTGGGGAGTGAACGAAGAGTAGACTTCCTGATTCTTTTAAAAGATTCTTCATATTCTTATTTTACACAATTCTTTCTCATTTTCCTATATCTTATTCGCGAGGGGTGTATGAGGTTTTCGAAGTTTCTCCCATGTTAGACAAATGGGAAAGCGAGTGGCTGCATATATCAAAGATTGTAAAAGTTACAAGACTGCGACAAAGGGTGAATATCGACGCAGAAGCCTCTGTTACAGAGAGTTATTACGTGAGTAATCACAAAAAAAAATCCGACGGGTGGTGAGTTCCTGCCTATGACTCTCTTGTGGCACTGATATTTTAGAGCATCTGGCGATTGTCGATGCAATTCTGTTGCGGTTCCGACGGCACAAGCCGTGGCCGAAGTTTTGATAAAATTATTAATGACTATGGTAAATAACCATGGTCATTTGTATTTTTTTAAAAAAAAGTGTTGTATCTTTGCTTATTATGGCATATATAAGAGTCGTTATAAACAAACAGACAAAGGAATTGGAATGAAAAAAATATTGACCATCGTATCAATAGTGGGTTTTATGGAGCATTGCGAGTGCATGAGAGGAGGACTAGCCTCATTAGACATACAGCTTAAAAAATCAGACCAAACAGCGCAGAGCCTAGAAGAGGGAATTATAGCAGAAGTAGAGTACTCAGTGTGTCCCGATACCATATGGCCACTTTACCATTTGCTAAAAGAGGAGAATGTGCCCGCTCCTCTCAGGTCTAAAGTACTTTCGATACTTAGATCAATAAGGAGAAAAAGTGAGAAATACAAGTATTACAACGTCGATGATTGCGTTGCCTGCGCCGCTCTGGTGTTGCATGGATTGGTGTGTGGTAATTGCAATTACCATTGCGATTGCTTGATCGACACTTTTTTGGAAGATTCAAACATACCGATAATAACGCAAATGAGGACCAAATTATCAGAACAACAGTCGCAACCGTTCTTTCAAAATTTTAGCAGTGACGAAGTTGATTTTTTAATTGATTTCTTCTGTCCGCTCCAGAGTTTTGGCGATAGAGGTGTCGTGGGAACCATGGAGCATGTCGTTAAATATTTATTGGAAAATGAGGGCGCACCCGGACCTGATTTTATAAAAAGGATAGTTGTGGAGTGTTGTAGATATGTCCCACACTCTAAGTCAAGGTTTTTGGAACTGATGGAGAAATATTCGAGTTATGGAAATCTTCAGGCCATTAAATTATATCGTGCTTTAAGGTCTGATTGGAGGGAGGAAGTCCATGATAGATTTGCATCGTTTCAGAGTCAACTGATACTGAAGAGATTAAATAATTTTCAACGCAAATTAGATGCAATTGTACTTGAGGATTCAAAAATAAACTGCTTCCATTTTCTTTCGTTGGCAATCAATCTTAGGAATAGGGCTAATTTTGTCGCCCTGATTGAAGAAGGAGAGAAAAATAATCTCTCCCTGGGAGCAATGAAACAGAATAAGAGAAGGGAATATATAGAATTTGCCCTTAGAATAGTGCTGAAGGTTCCATCTCCGGAGAATGTTGCTTTCTTGAAAAGAATGATAATTCATATGCCTGCTGACATGTATTTTCAGGTCACAAGAGCATTAAAAATATTGGAGGGAGACGGTAATATTGAAGCCATTAAGCTTTTGTACTCCCATACTCATGACGGAGAAGAAATGCCGGAAGAGGAAGTCAGGAAATTGGATGGTATCACCGGTGCTGTCGTTCCCTTCAACTCTTCCTCCTTGGATAGGGAGTATTATTTCGGACTTTGTGACTTAATGCTGAAAACTCAAATTGGTTGGCTACAAACTCTTTCAACTCCGGAAGAAAGAGAGGAAATTATCCGTTATTTATTAGAAATGCCTATGGCTGCCCGGAACCTGACGGGAAATTTCGTTTATTTGTTGCAAGAACTTATAGACGCCCGTGGTTTGTCAGAAGCTTTAACAGCATTAGGAGAAACCGATAGCCTGTCAAAAGTTTTGGTAGGTTTTGAAGAATCCGACTGCTTGTTAGCAGCTTTGAGAGATTTTGGAATAGATGAACTGTTGAACACTTTGAGGGGTTTGGGAGATTTTAGAGAAGATTCGCTAATATGGGAAAAAGATAGGATCAGATTGTGTATAGAAAGAATTGATGGTCTGTCGGAAGAAGATAAGGGCAGGTTGTTTATAAAAGTAATCGATATTCTACCGGAAAGAAGTAAGCTCGAATGGTTTATGAAAAAAATTAATTTTCTACCGGGAGAGTGTTACAGACCCCCAATACGGGATCCGTGGAGGCTGTCACTGAGCGGAGTGCGGGACACAGGGTTGTGGGATAGAAAGCTTTTGCGACTCAATGAGGAAACTAATTTTTATGTTCCCGAGACAGCTATTTTCCTCTCTCGTTTGTTAGTATCTCCTTTTACGCGATCCGGTTTATTGGGGATATATGATGGGGAGAGAATGGAGGGTGGTATATTGTCTTCATGGTATGCCTGGATTTCAGGCGGGTTATGCTCTGAGACTCCTAAATTCGGGTGGAGAATTCTCATATCAGCCGTTCCCGACAGTGCACTTCGTGTTGCGCAGGCGGTGATTCCTGTTCTGGGAAGGTTGGGCGTAGATTACAAAATAGTAGACTCGCTACCCAGAATGAGGTATCTGTACAATAGTTCCAGAGTAGGCGCAGAAGAAGATATAGCGTTGAGTCATCTGTGGGGACCAGGCTTTATTGTCGTGTACCCGGAAAATGATTTGCAAGCTAATTTCATAGTGAATTTGGTAAACGATAGGTTTGTGGGATCGGAGTTGACCGGACCGAGGCATTTTGTTCCGTACCTTAATAGTATTCAAGCTGGAGATACAGGCGGAATATATCTACATTGGTGCAGAGATGGGGTTCCGAGAGACCGCAGAACTGTTCCACTTATCGATGTGTCTACCGACGGGCATCCCTCTCTTGAGGTTTGGGAGCACCCGTTTGATGTAAAATTATCTTACTTGGGAAAAAAGTTGGGTAGGAAAGTATCCGAATGGGGGTTTCACAGACGATCGACTTTTGAGAGGATGAAACTTTTGGCTCCGCCTGATTCGGATTCATAGATTTTTTAATATAAGTAAACAAACATTTTTTGGAGGGGAAATATGAAAAAAATATTAGCTGTTATAGCGGTAATGGGTTTCATGGAGCATTGCAAGTGCATAGAAGAAGTTGAGTTATTACGTCAAACGAATGAACGGATTCAAGAATTAACTCAAGCAAGGCAAGATCTGATGAACAGACTTGAGGTATGCCTGGGAGAGGGGGAAATATACTTTGTTGATATACCGTCTTTTTGCTATTTGCTAAAAGTAGAGGATGCGCCGGACGCTCTCCGGTTCGAGGTATTGCCAAAACTTAGACAAATAAGAGAAACAGGCGCCGATCTCAATTACCGCGCTCACGCTGCTCTGATATTACACATAGTTAGATGTCGTAATTGCGATTGTTATTTTAAGCGCTTGAGCAGCGATTCCTCTGGCGATCCGCATATGGTAGCACGAATGAACAGCGTATTAAATGCCGTGCATTCTCTGCTTTTTGGAAAGATTTGTCGAAACCTTAACGCTGAAGAAATTGCTTTTTTAATTGATTTCTTCTGTCCGTTCTCAAGTTTCGATGATGCTAATAATCCTGCTTGTATTGTAAAAGCCGTGGAGTGTGCTGCTAAATATTTATTGGATAATGAAGACACAACCAGACCTGATCTTATGGTGAAGATAATTCAAAGTTGCTGCCAAACTGCTCCGTCCTCTAAAAAAAAGTTTTTAGAACTGTTGCTTGGGTATGCAAATAGCGGGAATCTTTCGGCTATCAGACTACACTATGCTTTAACTTTCGACTGGACAAGTGCAATGCCTGAAAAAGCGGTTATGGACTTCAGTCAATCCACGCAAAGAAAATTAGCCGTTTTATTAGACAGACTGAACAATATTATATCGGTCGATGAAAATACACGTAGGAATACACGTAGGGATGGCTTTTTTTATAAATTGGGTGAGATAGTTGAAAACAGGGCCAATTTTATCAATCTGATTGAAGAGATGAAAGGAATGGGGTTCTCCATAGGAGCAATGAAAGAAGACATAAGAAGAAAACTTATAGATTTTACATTAAGAGTAGTGTTGCAGGTTCCCTCTCCAAAAAATGTTATTTTCTTAAAAGAAATGTTAATTCACATGCCCGCCGACATGTATTTTAAAGTCATAAGGGTGTTAAAAGTATTGGAGGGAGACGGTAATATTGAAGGTGCTAAACTCTTATATTTCTATATTCATAATGAGACAGAAATGCCTCCGAATGAAATCGAAAAGCTGAGAGGTCTTCTCTATATAACTGATGAAAGTCAGATCCCCGGTATTCCGATTCTTGGCATGGAAAACGTGCCTCCCGAAGATTTTGAGCAAAACAGACAATATCAGGCTGAACTTCGTGGGTTAATTGAAACAAGTCCGATTGATTGGTTAAAGAATCTTCCACTTCAAGAAAGACAGGAAGCTCTCTATGCGTTCTTTCAAACCCCTTTGGCTGCTAGTGGCCTGTTAGAGGCTTTAAAAACAGCTCGAATGAGGGGTTTTCCGAAAGAAATGAGATATGTTCTTCCGGAAAAATCGGAAGAAGTAGTAAGAGAAAAACTCGAAAAGTTGGTGGAAGAAGATGGTCCGTTATTGGGAATGGAGGGTGAACCTCACTTCAGTGATATGCGAACCGTAAGTAGTTTCGCTAAGTGTAGGCGGTTGATTTTCGACAGAGAAAGGAATTTTTTTGTTGGTAAGGGGGTGGGTTCCTTAGGTTCTTGCCCATTTGCGGTATCTCCTTTTGTGCGATCTGATTTGTTGGGGATAGTGTACGAGTCCGAGAGTCGTCCTCTTTGTTCGTGGATTGAAGGAAACTCATTGGGTAATTTCCCCGGAAACCCCGGTTGGAAAATTCACATATCGGCTGTTCCCGATAGCGCACTTCGTGTTGCACAAGCGGTGATTCCTATTCTGGGAACATATGGTGTGCATTACAAAATAATGGACTCATTGTTGATAATGAGGAGTTTTTATGCCCCTTACAGAATGAATATAGAAGACCCGCTGGTAGGACTGGATTTTAAGGAGAGGGAAAATTACCTTCAGATGGGAAAATATATTACCATATACCCGGAAAATGCTTTTCAAGCTAATCTCATTGTGAAAAAGATAGATCTTGCATTTAAAGCAGTAAATTTGGTCGGACCAAGGTACTTTGTTTCGTGTCTCGGCGATATTCAGGCTGGAGATACAGGCGGAATATTTATACGTTGGTGTAAATCATATTCACAAGACGGAGTAGATATAGAAAGAGCCGTTCCATGTGTGGACAACTCCGGTCCATGTCCATATGGGGACAAGGCTAGTGATGAGGAGCGGCGCCGCTTCTTTGAGTTTTATAACTATCTGTCGCCTGAGTGGTGTCACCCCTTTGAAGTAGAATTATCTTATTTGGGAAAAATATTGGGTAGGAAAGTATCTGAATGGGGGTTCCACGAACGATCGACTTTTGAAGAAATGGGACTTTTGGCTCCGGGTACGCCGCGGTAAATAATCGAAGTTGCGTGAAAAACAGTTGGGAAGTCCGTGAGAAAAAGTTAATCTCAGTATACTTACCACCCGTCTCATTTAATCGGGCGTTTCCTCACATCATTGCGAGACGCGGAGCGACGCGGCAATCCGGAGATTTTAAATTCGCTTGAATTTGAGTCCCAGACTGTCAAGTCGCCTTGCTCTTCGCACTTACCACCTGTCGGATCTTTTTTTTATCTGAAATTTTATTTTCCCATTGAACGAAACTGTGACCTCGGTTTTGCCTAAAACTCCAGAAGCCAAATTCAAGGAACATGTTATTTCAATTTATGTTCCTTAGCTGAAATAAAAACTTGATGTCCTCACGTTATTGCTATATACTATGAAAAAATGAAATAAAGGAAATGACGTGCGCCTTACAGGAAGCTACGAAAAGCTTGGAGAGCTGAATTGTTTCATTCCCAATAAATTGCCTCCTGATCCTCCATTTGTAATGCATGATGAGATTGTTCAGAAACTGATAGACACGGCCTTTCATCTTGGTCGTTTGAATGAAATGTCGCGTAGGCTTCCCAATATCGATCGTTTCATAAAGGCTTATGTCCTGAAAGAAGCAATGTTATCCTCTGAAATAGAAGGGATTTTCACCACATTGGCGGATGTTTTTACAATTCCTACCAGTGAACAGCAGGATCACGATACAAAATTAGTTTTAAATTATACAAAGGCTATCAGTACGGCTGTTTCAACGGTTAAGAACGACGGATTTCCGATCGTAACACGCGTACTACTGAAGACTCACGAAGAATTGATGAGAATCGACGAATCCGGCAAGAGTTCTCCCGGAGAATTTCGATTGCAGTCCGTAAGAGTAGGAGATTTGATACCACCTCCGGCGTTTAAAGTTCCTTCTCTGATAAGCGAATGGGAAACGTTCGTAAATCAGGACGTTTCGCTTAATGAATTGATAAAAATCGGATTAGCTCACGTGCAGTTCGAAACGATTCATCCTTTTTTGGACGGCAACGGTCGTATGGGACGATTGCTGATCGTATTAATGCTTGTAAATTCGGGATATGTTGATTCGCCAATTCTATACCCATCATATTACTTTAAAAAGCATAAGACGATATATTACGAAAAGCTCCGAAATGTTCAATTGAGCGGAGATTTTGAAGGATGGATAAAGTTTTATCTTGATGCTGTGAAGGAAAGTAGCATTGACGCCCACGATAGAGCCAAAGAAATTGAAGAACTTGAAAAGAATTTAAAAGCAGAAATTGTAAATTCCGAAAAATTTTCAAGGATTAGAGAAATAAGCTTGCTTGTGTTATCTGAATTTTTTGATACACCTATGCTCAACATAGGTTCGCTGAGCGAGATTACAGGAAAATCGTACAATACCGTCAAAAATGTTATTGAGGTGTTTCAGGTCGAAGGAATTATCACGGAGAAAACCAACAGACAAAGAAATAAATTATATTGTCTGGACAAGTATTTAAAGATTTTGGAGAAATAAGTGGAAAGTTGAGATGGGTATAAAAAACGACATTCGCTTAAACAAAGAAATGTTACTACACCGAGACGGAAACAAACGCAACAACCGACTGAGCAACCTGCAACCGTTGACCGAACAGGAACACGCAGCCGCTATTTTCAAAGACCAATTGTCTTTGGAGTTTTGAGGAAGATCGGGCGATAATCGTGTGCTTTTTGAAGTTGACATCCTCTTCGTTCTAAAGGGCGAGGATTCCGGATTCAATAAATCAGCTCAAACTCTCATCCGATTTTTTCAAGAGTCCGGCTTGTTCCTTTGAAAAGAGCATATACCCCGAATTTGTGTACGATATCGGTTCGATCTTCTTTATTCTGAGATAATACCTCAGGGTGGACTGCGGCACGTTACAATATTTTGCGAATTCTCCGATTTTCATCAGAGAGCTGTCGGGTTCCGCGTTACGTTCTCCAAACAGTTTAACGTACATATCCAGAGATTTTTTGAGCATACGAAGCATGTATCTGTGATATCCGAGCAGATTATTTTTCGTATTTCTTGAATTAATGCCGGAGATATAGCGCTTCCGCTCAATCGGAGATATTACCACAGGCAAATATCCGGCCCGCATTAAAATAAGATTCATCAGAAGACGTGCGGTTCGCCCGTTACCGTCTGTAAAAGGGTGAATTTCGACCAATTTGTAATGAGCTTCAAATGCCTTGAGCAGGCTATCCGGCTTTTTGCACAGTTTCTCAGCGAAATTTCTCATTAAATCGGGTACTTTCAGCGGATTCGGAAGAACGACATCCGCTCCCGCAATTCTTACCCTGACATTGCGGTATCGTCCTCCGGTATTGTCGTCAATTCCGTTTAAAATCATCGAGTGAATTTTCAAAATTACATCTTCATAGTCCACTTTTTCTTGATTTATCAATGAAACGATGTAATCAAAAGCCTCTGCATGATTTTTAGCCTCCAGATAATCTTTGACCGGTTTGGAACCTGAAGTGAGTCCTTTTTCAACAGTCAGCGCAGTTTCTGCTCGGGTTAGAGTATTTCCTTCAATGTGGTTGGATGTATAGGTCAACTCAACTCTCAGCCACTTTGTTATGACTGCGAAAGAATCCGGGGGAATTTTGAGCAACAGTTCTTGAATTTGTTTAAATATCCTGTGCATAGTTTATAGTTGCCATTTTTTATAACCATACACTATAAACTTAAAAACATCAAATCGGGTTTTTTAGGAAGTTGAATTCCAAAACATTGTCCTCTTACCACCCGTCTCATTTGATTGAATGTTGCACCTTGTCATTGCGAGACGCGGAGCGGCGTGGCAATCCAGAGATTTTAAATTTGCTTAAATTTGAGTCCTAGATTGCTTCGCTTTGCTCGCAATGACGCGAAAGTGTTACCATAAATACCGCAAAAGACAATTCAAATGGAAATTTTAGATAAAAAAAGATCCAACGGGTGGTAAGGTCTCGTAAGTTCGGCCCAAGATTTTTCTTGACTTTTTTTAATATATATGACATAATCCACCCTCGTCGGAACGAGATTACACAGCTTCTTTGAGGCGTCGTTTTCTGTTTTCGTTATATGCCAGATAGAGCGTGCTTGGGATCAGGATGGCGGCTCCGATCAAAACGTTCGCTCCGGGAACTTCTGCAAAGAAAACAAAAGCAAAAAACGCACTGAAAAGAAATTCCATGTATCGGAAAGGAGCCAGCGCCGACAGATCCGTTGCACTGAATGCTTTAAACATAAAGTATTGGATCAGATTTCCCCCGGCTCCGAGCAAAAATAACATTGAATATTCGAACGGCGTGGGATTTTTCCACACCAGCAGCGCCGGAACGAAAGTCAACGCGCAGGTAACAATTGCAAAGTACAAAAGCATGGTGATTCGGTTTTCGTTGTCTACGATTTTTTTTATCATGACGTCCTGAAGAGCAAATAAAAACGAAGACAAAATCGGAACCAAATACAACCACTT
>JAISCG010000083.1 GCA_031265715.1 Holosporaceae bacterium
GTTCCTTCTCCGATAACTCCTCCGGATCCGAATGCGCCGTTCGGCTACGTTAAAAACGCGGCAGGTCAGCTCGTACCGGCAAGCAGTCTCGCCGATGCTCTGGCTGCAGGCAATGCAGCAAAAGCCGCAGCTGGCGGAACTCCAATGGTCCTTAACGCTCAGGGACAATTAGTTCCGTCCCCGATAACTCCTCCGGATCCGAATGCGCCGTTCGGGTATGTTAAAAACGCGGCAGGTCAACTTGTGCCGGCAAGCAGTCTCGCCGATGCTCTGGCTGCAGGCAATGCCGCAAAAGCCGCAGCGAGTGGAGCTCAAATGGTTTTGAATGCCATTGGACAATTGGTTCCTTACCCGATAGTTCCGGCTGATCCTAGCGCTCCGTTCGGGTATGTTAAAAATGCCTCGGGTCAACTCGTACCGGCAAAGAGTGCCGCCGAGGGGCTTGCCGCAGGTGCAGCAGCAGCTGGCGGAAACAGTACCATTAATCAGGTGGCAGGACTGGCAAACGCCGCAGCTCAGCTTCTTCCGGGACAAGCGGGAAGCAAAGTATCATCTGCAGTAAATGCCGCTGCAAGCCTCGCCAGTCTGGGGAGTTCCTTAAATCTGGGAGGGGTATTATCGTCAATCGTTTCAGCGGGAAAAAGCCTGATCGGATCGAAATCTTCATCTGATGTGGCTGCAACAGTGGCGGGCGCAGCTGTCGACAAGGGGAATAAGCTGGAAAATGCGCTGAAAGAGCTGATGGTTAAACTGACGGAGGCGCAGAGTGATTTAGCGGACGCCACAAGCAAGGTTGCAAGCGCATCCAATCCGATATCCAAGTTAAGGGCTAACAGTGCCCTGAAAAGTGCCCAAAAAGAGGTGACTAAACTTACAGCTCAAGCCGATAATCTTCGCAAACAAATAGACGCCGCGCAGCAGGCGCAACAGGCGCAACAGGCGCAACAGGCTCCACCGGCTCAGTAGACTTTGTTCATAGAGCATTTGTAAACATATGGATTTTTGACGAATGGTGAGATGTCGCCTTTAAATTTTAGGTAGAAAAAAATCAGGCGAGGGGTAATATTTTTTACATTTGCTATGGAAATTCGCAGCACCGTAAAGTAGAATGCCGTGGTGGTAGTAAGTAAGGATTTGGTATTATGGAAGATGTTGAGTTAAAAGATGAAGAACGCACCAGGTGCGAAGTTTGGACTCGTGTCATGGGATATCATCGCCCCGTGGACGATTTTAATATCGGCAAAAAAGGCGAGCACACCGAAAGGCTTCATTTTGAGGAAGGTTCTACGTTGTGTAACCGCATTTTTTCCTGTGATAAAAATAAATAACCGCTGTGAATGATCAATTGTTTGTCGGTGGAATTGTTTCGCTGAGTATGACGGACTATCCGGGGCATCTGGCGGCCGTGGTGTTTATGCAGGGGTGTTTTTGGCGGTGTGTTTATTGTCACAATCGCCATTTGCAGTCTGTTTTGCCCGGTGAGTCTTTGCCCTGGGAGGACATCATCAATCTGTTGAAGGCCCGCGAAGGGCTCGTGGAAGCTGTGGTTTTCAGCGGCGGAGAGCCTTTGTTGCAGGAGTCTTTGGCGAATGCGATTGCCGACGTACGTGAGCTCGGATTCAAGGTGGGGCTGCACACATCCGGAGCGTTCCCCGACAGACTGGCGAAAATTCTTCATTCTCTGGACTGGGTGGGGTTTGATGTAAAGCATCGGTTCGAAAATTACCTGGAAATTACCAACATTCTGAACAGCGGAATTTCCGCCCGGAAAAGCCTGGATCTGTTGATCGCATCCGGAGTGGATTTTGAAGTAAGAATGACTTTGTACGAAAAGATAGAAAAATCCGCAATTGTTGACGTTTTGAAGGAAATTTCGGCTCTCGGCGTAAAAACGGTCGCTCTGCAAAAATGTCGCGATAAAAATGAGAATGTGGTTGAACACGCCATCTTTTCGGATAAAACTCTGCTGGAAGATCTGTCGAAATATTTCGATAATTTTTATATAAGGTAGCGGGGCGGATTCATAAAAATTTAAATAAAGAGAGTGAATTAGGTCCAATGACTCGAGCAGTCTGGTGTGCAGCACATTTCGCTCGAAGTATCCCCAAAACCGTTCCATATTCTTGGGGATTTCGAGGTTTTCACCTGTGCCAACTGGCTCCGTGTCTTTAGAAAAAATTACCCGGCCGATCCGTCATCACCGGGGGCAACATCCGGGTGCGGATTTCCCAAAAACTCGGCTATCTCTCTACATTTTTTGTCATAACGTGCGTGTGGGCTGACAATATACAACGGAGACCGTTGATGATTATCGCGTATACCGGTATCTGCACCGGCGTTCGCCAAAAGTTTGACTATTTCTAAATTTTTTGACCTGACAGCACAATGCAACGGAGGTGTCGAATATGTTCCACAATTAACGTCTGTGTTATCAACAGTTAACAGCAGTTCAATCATTTCTATACGTTCGTACCGGACAGCTGCGTACAATGGAGTTTCTCTATCATATTTTTTTAAGAAAATCGGCAACGGCTTTGTTTACGTTTTTTCCAATGCGTTCCTTAACCGAAAATAAAGGATTTTCGTTCTAAAACCGAGTGAAGAGGAGATTTTTCAAAAATGATCGGAAAATTTTTTGGCAAGAAAAATAGCAATGAGAGTTTGTCTATAATAATATCGGGGGGGGGGGGGGCACTGTAATTTGAGGATTTTTCCTCCAAAGTTCTCCGATTTTTTTCCAAAAACGGCACAAAATTTTATCTGAAAAATTTTCCAAAAATCCTGAAAGACGAGCACCGCGGCTACATCATGGTGCTGATGTGCATTCTGGTGCCGGTACTGCTCCTCGCGACGAAGTACTGCGTCGATTTGGTCAGTTATCACCAGGTCTGCCTGTACGAAGGCGGCACGGATCCTCATAAAAAATGCGCCCGGGAAGCTGCTCTGGCCGTGGCGCAAAAGTGGAATCCGGGGCTAACATTGAAGCAGCAAAAAGAATCGCTTCTTCGTATCGCCGACGATATCTACAACAAAAATCCCTGTCACAGCGAAGATCCGGCGCATCGCGCGATCCCCGGCCTCGAGATCAAAACAACGACCGTCACGACGGGAAAAACCTACGATCCCTTCAAAATAATGTGGAGCGACTCGGGAAACGTCAGCGGCTGTCCCAACGTGCCCTACATCGAGGTTACAAAAAACCGAAAAGATAAAACCGCCGCCGTCGACCAACTGTTCAAGACCGTTTTCGACAGCCCGAGGTTGTCTTACCTGGCAACCGAGGATGCTTTTTGGGGAGTAACTATCGACGATTCAAACGCTGCAACCTACTCTGATTACACCGAAGATGCCTCCGGATCGCAGACCTATTCCTACACCGCAAGAGAAACTCCCGGCAACAGCAAAGTGGAAATCACGGTTGAAGACGACAAAATCCGCGTCCGAACCGACGACGACGTCGGCTACGCGGTCCCGGCGCAGTGCAACGTCGACGTCATCATGGCGATTCCGACCCACAGCGGAGCGCCTCTCGGAGAGGTCGCGCAGGCATATCGCGCATTTTTGGCGGACAATTTCGAGTTCACCCGGGGCGTAAACGTCGGCCTGATCCCGTACTCCGGAAAAGTCTCGCTTCCGTTCGGAAAAGACAGTTGGTCAAAACCAATACAACAATTTGATCCGGACGAATTTTTGTCGTCTGAAATCGGTCCCTACTGCCGCGGCTACTTTTTCTATGGCACAAAAGGCGTGACGGACGGCGATCTCGCGGACGGCTACGACGATTGGGGCGCTGAAAATTCAACCGCAACCGGTCGCGCAATAATGTGTCGCGACGATTTACTGTCAATAGCAGCGCCGGCAACGACAACCGACGCGACACTGTTCCGGAGAACCAACAACCAACCCTGCATTGTGGGTTACGCAAATCTCCTCAGTATGAAGTGCGAGCGGAACTGCACAACCTACCTCGCGAATCCGTTTCCGATCGTCGAACTGATGCCAGACGTCGGAAAAATGCGCGACCTGATGAACGTAATCGTGCCCTTTAGCGATGCAAAAAACACCTCAAATTTCATCTTTATTCCAATTACATGGGCAAATAATCTGCTGCAAAGCTGGACCGACGGTCAGACGGCGGTGACGGCAGTTAACACAACCGAAGACCCCGAATCCGGCGCAACCGAAGGGCGACTCTTCATTCCCTCCAAAAGCAACAAAAAACAGGCGCTGATCCTTGTCGTCAATAAACCCGATTACTTTGCTCCAAACGAACTCACCTACCTCGGATTCGACAACGATTTCTCGGAAGTCCCGATGGTTGAGTCGGAGGTAATCGATTTTAGCCAAAATTTCGACTCGAACCCTATTCAGGGGCCCAAAGGAATCCTAAAATTTGAGGTGGAGAGCGGATCTATTTCCCGAAATGCCGGATACTACGAAACTTCCGACACCGCCGCGGCAAAACTCACGTTTCCCGTAAAAGGACGTGTGAAAATCGTGGTCGGGGCGGCGGCAAACGCCGGAGAAGCGGGCGGATCTTTCACCTTCAGCAATATCGGCAGCCAAAACACCATTCAACCGATAAGCGGAACCGACTCCCAAACGTTCGTCGTGCAATTGTCTGAAATTCCTGACACAAAATGCGTCACCTTCACTTTAGACAAGGTAAAACTAATTTCAGCAGAAATTTCCAACGTACTACCTGTTGTTGCAGCAGCAGCGTCTCTATCCGGCATAACAGAGGCAACCGCTCTATCAACTGCAACCGAAATTTCAAACATACCTCAACCTGCGGAGATCATCACAAATAATCGTGAATCGATAACGGTTTCTGCTCAAGCAAGATCCTATACACCCCCGAGTACCCCCTTGGCAACATTCCTGGCGACGTTACCGACATCAGACGGATTCGGTGTATCAATACCGAATATCCCGAATGGTTCGACTGTTATAAGCGAAAATACCTCCATGAATACGGACGATATTCCCGATTGTATCGATAGGATAGAATCAGGAGCAACTCTAACTGTCTCAGGCAAATTAACAAAGAAGATTACCGTCGGTACTATCAACGGAACTCTCACTATGGTGGGGGAGGATAATGATGATGATGAAAGTTACAGATACACTTACTCTATCAGCAGTGGCGGCAGTCTAAACATCGGTACTATCAACGGAACTCTCACTATGGTGGGGGAAAAAATAAGCGGATGCTCTATCGACAATGGCGGCAGTCTAAACATCGGTACTATCAACGGAACTCTCACTATGGTGGGGGAATTTTGCGGATGCTCTATCCACAATGGCGGCAGTCTAAACATCGGTACTATCAACGGAACTCTCACTATGGTGGGGGATTATAATGATGAAACTTACGGATGCGAAATCTTCTATGGTAGCAGTCTAAACATCGGTACTATATCAGGAGGAACTATCACCATATCGGGGCATTTCTGCGGATGCAATGTCTGTGGTGGCAGTCTAAACATCAGTACCATATCCGGCGGAACTGTCACTATGAATGGGAGGGGAGGTTATAAAGGATGCTATATCGACAGTGGTGGTAGTCTAAACATCGGTACTGTATCCGGCGGAACTACCATTATGTCAGTGAATGATTATGGCTACGGATGCGAGGTTCGTGACGGCAGCAGTCTAAATATCGGTACTATGTCTGGCGGAATTTTTAAGATGGAGGGGTATGATCCCGGATGCGGTATTATTGGCGGTAACCTAAATATAGGTACTATATCCGGAGGAACTCTCACTATGGAGGGGTCGTCGACCGGATGCGAAATCGGTGGTGGCAGTCTAAACATCGGCACCATATCCAGCGGAACTATCACTATAAATGGGAATAAAGGTTATCCAGGATGCTCTATCTATGAGGACGGCAACCTGAACATACTACAAAATTTTGGGCAACTGAGCTCCGGCATTTTATCAGGAAGTCCCTCCGTCTGCAATCAGAGTGCTATTTTCCACCAAAACGAAAAAACATTATTAAATCCGGAAGAATCAAAAGCCATAACAATTTCTCCCGATACGCACAATTACGAAGATTTGGGTAACGGCACGTATAAAATAACGCTGGACATAGCAAATGTTGAATTGACATTACCGTCCTCATCCGCGCCTGCTGCCCCGGCCATTCGTCTTCCGAATTTATCCCGCACCGTGGATTTCAGCAAAAATATCGAAGAAAGGCCGCAATTTATCGGAGAAATAGCCTACGGAGAATCCGAAGCTTCCCATGGAGCGGCCGGAGCAGAGTACAACGCGGGGCTCGGTTATTGGGTGGCCAAGGACAGCGGCGACACGAGCTATCCCAGAATGTCAGGCTGGAACAAAACCTTCAATAAAAATATTGCCGGAGACTTTTATCTTTTGCTCGAATATATGAGCGGTCCGATTCCGCTGATGAGACTTTTCTGCGACGGTCCCGATATATATACGTATAATGGCAATGATTCAAAATGCGAAATATATAATTTCAGGGGATTGCACAGAATTTTTTTGCCGTTTGATAAATTTACCTCTTCCAATAATGTTAATTTCGACATAGAGGGCATATCCTCCTCCACCTGCGTCGTGAAATTCATCATGACCGGATTTACGCTGCCGATTAATCGCGCTCTCTGTGAACGACAAATCGAACCAAATAATACGCTGTATGATGCAACTTCCACCTGCCGCACCGTTACAACCGCCGCATGTAGGGAGCTGCAAAAAAACACAAATTTGAAAATCTATGTGGTGAAATATCGCAAACAGGGGGAAGACTACGGTTACATCGATTCCTGCGCTTCAGATGTAGGATATGTCTACGACGTCGACACAAATTATTACAAAAAAGGCACTGCCGAAGATAGAACCACAGCCACCGCCGAGAAAAATCTCGCAAAGGCGCTGGCCGATATCGCGGCCGATATTAAATTATCAGGTAATCATGAGGCAGCAAAAAATGTCCCCTGAGATAAAGCTGCCGGCTTTTTTAGGGTTAAGCCACCACCCGCCTTCTCCCGTCAAGGAGCAACGCGACGCGGCAATCCGAATTTTAAATTTGCTGTAATTTGAGTTCCGGAGTTCCGGATTGCCGCGTCGCGCCGCTTTTCGCAATGACGTGAGGAAACACCTAACTTAATACGACGGGCGGTAAGCATTTTTTATTTGAATACTGACGTGATTTAGTATAATAAATATGCGTTGCGGACGTTTAGCTCAGCGGAAGAGCACTACACTCACACTGTAGGGGTCACAGGTTCGATCCCTGTAACGTCTACCACGCCTGAAGGCGATGCGCAAGATTTTTGTACTTACCACCTTGCCACCCGTCGGATCTTTTTTTTATTTGAAATTTCAATAAAATATTGAATTGGTATCTACAGTACTCATAGTAACACTTTCGCGTCATTGCGAGCGAAGCGAAGCAATCCAGTACTCAAATTTAAGTAAATTTTTAAAACCTGGATTGCCGCGTCGCGTTGCTCGCTCGCAATGACGCGAGAGAATGCGCCCAACTAAATGAGGCAGGTGGTAAAGGATTCCGACAATCGGTAAGTTTTTTTGTCGAAGCCTATTTACTTTTACGACGAAGTAGTGTAGTCTTGTAGGACTTTCTTGGATGGGGGAAAGATATAAAAAACGGTCAAAGAGAGTGAACCGAGTAAATCGTAGGGGATGATTTATTCGGATGTGTATTTCATAAATTATTAAACAGAAAAGGGGAATAAAAATGAAGAATTTTTTTTGTATGAAAAATCGACCATTGCTAGCCTGTGCGCTGGCCGGGGCGATCACGGCAATTGATTGCGGAATAATTGTCAACGGTGAAGCGAACGCAATGCAGCAGATAACGCCTATAGTGGCTAGAAGAGGTGACAATGCAGATGGAAGGTTAGCCTGGTTGGTTAATCTCGGTAATATAAACTCGAATATATTGGCTATGCAATTATTCGGGGGAAATATTTTCTTTTTCTCGGGAAATGAAAGAGGCTGGTCGTCTTTTTTCTGGAAAGAGGGGGAAGACTTGAAAAAAGTGTCATCATTTGAATGTTCTTCTAGCTTCAATTTTGTTTCCGATTCGAACAAAAACGTGAGTCTGGCGGATGTGATCATTGGGGTGGGAAAGAAATCTAACCCAGAACTCCATCCGTTCACGGCATACCTTTTGGGGCGACTCGACCGAGGTATAACTGGGGATTTTGTGAAGGCTGCAATCAGCAGGGAGGATATAAGGGGGACATTTTCCAGTCTTTTTGGCGCGATTGAAGCGTATATCAATGCGTTAGGGGAAACCTCAAAAAATGGAGGAGCTACGGGGGGGGTAGCGCTGAACGAAAAGACGGGGCAACCGGTACCTATGAAACATTCGTGCGTAACAAATCCCAGGACAATAGGTAATGCACTAGGTTTTGTTAATCAGGTTAAATCTGCACTAGATAGCGTTGAGATGCCTGTGGATGATGCGGTGGTAAAGCATTTGGGAGATATATTGGAACTTCTGGCAGGAAGGCCGAGGGGAGAAATTTCGAATGAGTTGATGGAAAGTATGGAGTTTTTTGAAATAAATTTAGACGGATTGCATGCATATTGTCATTGTTTGCATACCGAAGCACAACTGCAAGTGCTTATGAATCGTAAAATGCTACCGGATAAAGGGTACAAGATTATATCATGGAAGCTGCCATGTATAAGTTGCATACACCTATTGTTCTTGCGAGGATGTATATCGTACAGTGCACATAGTCCGGGGTTGACGAAAGCAGAGGCAGTCGCGTATCCGGCGCCGTTCAGTGTGCTGGTCTGGAGGTCTGTCAAGTGTCCGGTTTTTTTCAGGGGAAAACGGCGGGGTAGTAGACCGCAATGGGAATTGGTAGAGAAGATATTTAATCCGGGATATCAGTTGCTACCCAAAAGGGAAGATCTAAAAGGAGTATTATTTCATCTTATAGAAAGAAATGAAGGTTGGGTTAACGAAATAAACAAACTGAACCCAATAAAATTGGACTAAAAAACTGAAAAGACAAGCTCTTCGTCGCACATCCTCAAGCACCAACAGAGTGAGGATACGCGACAAGAAGGCTCTTTCCGACAACCCGAATAAAAAAACATAAACATAAACACACACCACGACTGACCTCACGCACCCACTACCGCCGATCTACTCGGCGGTAGGTCCCAGTAGCAGAACGAAAGACGGCTTTACGTAAACTACATCTCAGAACACGAACTACTTGAAATCGTGAAAAGAATAGAGCAGACCCTCTTTAAGGATATCCCGGCCCACGGTCGCTTAGAATCGCCGGTGATAGAAAAGTCCTCGGGAAGATTCTTTGGTTTTTTCTCCCAGCTCGGCCACGAGAGATCAATAACGGCCGGCAATATGGTAAACGCTTTATTGAGTTTTTCAGACATACTGTCACGTGAAGCACTTATCGGATCTGTGTACGAGGAGCTTAAAGCGTCTACTACACCAACAGAACAAACATCGGCGACTCTTTCCCAATGCCGTATAAAAAACCTCGAATAGATGCACGCTATACTGAACGCTTCACGCTTTGATAAAGCGTTGTTCGGAACGGCATCTGGAAAAAAAGCAAGCGCGTCCACCAGTTCTTCCACATCCGCACGCGATAGCTCAAAAAAGTACACAAGCTTCGTGGCCCTATAATAGGCGTGACTGCTGAAAATGTTCGATTCCCCCTCAGTTCCGCTCACATCTCCGAACATCACGGCCACAGCACAACAAACACCACATACACTTCTCACCATACTACAAATTTTCATATTACCTCCTGAATTTTAACAAACAACGAGACGAAAAAACATCGCTCGACCTCTTTTTCAAAATATATAAAAAACACCATACGCTCTTTAAATATAACCCATATGCATTTCAGGTGCAATACCTTACTTTAATGAAAAATTAACCTTTCCCATTGTTGTTTCAAGGAAAAAATGCGGCACCCACTATAATGGAAAAACAGTAAAAAATGTATGACAATTTAATTATTTTTTAAAACGTTATTTTTGCCCTCGTTACACCAGTTTTTTGTACCATTTCAGACTTTTGTAGCGTCTGTACAGGAAAAATTGCGTGGAGATCAGCCATAATCCCGTGAACACAAAAAGAAGCGGTATCGATGTCAGCGCATTCAGGTAATAAAGTGCAAGTGACGGAAAAACGTAAAATATCCAGAGAAAAATCTGATACACGATCGCCGCGTATTTGGAATCTCCTCCGGCGATCAGTATTCCCCAGTGAGAAAGCATCAGCGTTTCCAGCGAAACGTCGATTGCCACGATGCAACATACCGTCCGAATGTCCGCGTAGAGAGAGGAGATATTATCCGGAAACAGGCTCAATGCTTTGAAAATCCACTCCGGACACAGAATCAGCGGAACGGCGATAATTCCGCCGAAAACAACGGAAATCGCAATGAAAATTCTGCGCGTTTTTTCGATGGATTCCAGATCGCCGCGTCCGATCATATTTGCGCTGATGGTGGCAATGGCTTTGTTGAGTCCCTCCCCGGCAAAAATAGAAAACGTGTATATGCTGTTGCCTATGTTGTAGATGGTGGCGGCGTCCTTCGACGTGTGACTCACGATGGTTTGCACCACGTACCAGGCTGTCATCGACATGCAATTAGTCATAGACACGGGAACGCCGACTTTGATGCAATCCCAAAAAAGTTTCGGATTAAATCGGCGATTTTCAAAAGTTTTGTAATTTTTTCTGTTTTCGCGATTGAAAAACACCGACGCCAGAATTGCGACTTGAAGGAATTCCGCGATGACGGTGGCGATGGCCGCTCCCCTGCATCCCATGGCGGGAATGACGTTTTTCACTCCGAAGATGAGCAGATAGGCCAGCACAAAATTCACCGCGACTCCGGCGGTTACGGAAAAAGTCACGATTTTCGTCTTTCCCTGGCCGACGAAGAACGCCGCCAGCGCAACTTTCATCGGCGGAATAAATGCAAAATACATCAATATTCGCTGATAGGCCACGCCTTCTTCGAGATAGTAGGACGGCAGCGTATTGATGTGATCCGAAAAATACGCAATCGGAAGGGAAATAGCGCAGGTCGCCAGCGCCATGTAAATCATCTGCCAGGTGGGAGCCGCCAGTTTTTCATATTGCTTGGAGCCGTTGTATTGGCCGACGAACACCTCCGCGGCGTTGGCTATGCCGGTGTACATGAGGGAAAAAATGCACACAAAATTCCCGGACATGGTGGCGGCGTTCATGGTGTCCATTGAGTAGGCGGCCAGCATCGCTCTGTCAATGAGCAGCATCAGAAAAAACGACGCCATGGAGATCATGATCGGCAGGGTCACTCCCAAAATACTTTTGAGAGAACAATCTATTGTTTTGTGGTTCGCAGTCATTTTATTTTCCGTTTCGTTGTTTCGATTTCATTCAAAAAGTCCTCGTCGTGGGAGATGATGATCATTGCTCCCGGGTATTCGCGCAGAATTTCCGCCAGGTGATCGCGCGTTTCCAGATCGATATTATTGGTGATTTCATCCAGAATTAAAAGCTTCGGCGGCCGGGCGGCAATTTTCGCCAGAGAAAGACGAGCTCGCTCGCCTCCGGAAAGATTCCTCGCCGGCGCATTCACCTCCTCGTTTTTGCGAAAGAGAAAGTCGTTCAGATGTTTGCGGATTTCCGCGTGGGTCAACGCCGGATTCGCCTCCGCAATAATTTCGACGGCGGATTTTTCCGGATCGAGATTTCCGTAGTGCTGATCCAGATAACCGATGTCGCAGGGATTCGGCGCATTCCAATCTCCGGATTTTGCGATATTTTCATCTCCCAAAATTGCTCTGACCAGAGTGGTTTTTCCGCTGCCGTTGTCGCCGAGGATCGCCACGCGCTCCCGGGATCCGACCGACAGATTTATGTTTTCCAAAATGATTTTATCCGAATAGCCGATCGTTCCGTCAATTATCGACACAATTGTTTTATCGCCCGCATCCCGGTGCGAAAGGTGAAATTTCGGCACAATAATTTCCGGCAGCCGAATTTCCGACAATTGCTCCGAAAGTTTTCGCTTTTTTTCGTCGATGGCGCCGAGCGCGCGCCCCTGAGCCTTTTCCGCTTTCGTCGCTTTCAGATCTCCCACGCTTTTCATCCATCTTCCGGTTGCGACTTTTTTCTTGCCCGATGCAACGCTTTTTTTCACGTGTTCCTGTTCCTTCATCAGGCGTTGATGAGCGGATTTTTTCTCCCGCTCCAGCGATTCGATCCGGTTCGAAATCGACTGACGCCTGAGATGCATCTCATTCAGATAATCATCGTAATTTCCGTGAAAAATCGTGATTTTGCCGTCGTCGATGTGCCACAGAATATCGGTGCAGCGGCGCAGCAGTTCCCGATCGTGGGTCACCGTTATCAAAGTTCCCCGATATCCCTCCAGCATGCGCATCAGACTTTGGCGATTGTGATGATCCAGGTGATTGGTCGGCTCATCCGACAGCAATATCGACGGATTTTCGCTCAGCGCCCGGGACAGAGCCTTGTTGAAGCGCTCGCCGCCGCTCAACCCGGTGAAATCTTCAATGATTTGCGGAATGCAGGCCGCGGAAATGCCCGGATTTTTCTCAACAATCATCCTCAGCAGCGACGACTTTCCGCTGCCGTTTCTTCCGATAATTCCGATGCGATCGCCGAACGCAATCTGCGCCGAAAAATTCTCGAAACACGTTTTGTGGGGAAAAGATAAACTAAAGTCTTTTATATAAATCGGATTGTGCATAACATTTCTCTCTAAATCTTTCGCAAAAAATCTGCCTGAAATTTTCTGATTTTTTTCGCTTTCAAGCGGGGCGATTTAGTCGAGAATTCTCATGATACCGATGACTCCGATTAATTTTGAGGGCATTTTACATTATTGTTTGAGCCCATTCAAGTCTAGTATAACACTCTTCTTACCCCCCGTCGGATCTTCTTTTTGACTGAATTAATTTTTTTTGCGGATAATATTTTATTAACCTTTATTTATTATATTTTATAAGTGTTGTGTGTTGTGGTGATGGCAGTTGAAAAATCCGTTTTTTGCGAAAAATACTTTATCGAAAGAAATCGCAGATAAAGAATCTTCATATTATTGGTACATATCTGCCGATAAAATTTTTAAAAGCGATGTTCAGGGATTTACCGATTTCGCCCAAATTTTCGGAATAGAATTTCAGATATCGAGATTTTCACTGTTCGACGGTTCGAAAAGTTCCGACACGGCGGTCGCAGCCAAGGACGTAAAAGTGTATATGAAATCCGGAATTCACTGCGCAATGATCCAGGGGCGTTTGGCCAAGGGAATTGTTGTTCCAAAAGTTACGATAAAGAAAAATGCCGTTTTGATGGGGAAAATGGAAAATCTGGAAGCCAAAGAATTTTCCGAGTGCGTATTTCAATCGTTTTCGGTTGTCGGAGACGTCGTTTCTTTTTCGTTTCGATATTCTTCATATTCAGATACTTACACGGATTTTGACGATGCCGGCACCAACAAAGGGACCGCCGCAACTCAGGTTGATTTGGCTAAATGGGAAATAAAGGATTCGTAGAATGGAGAATGTGTCGTTTACACCGCTATTCGAAAGATTGACGGACGATAAACCGGAGGAGTCGTTCGAAAAAAAACCGAAAAGATTTTCGACTTTTCGCGAATTGCAGGAATCGATAATTACGGATTTATCCCGGCTGCTCAATACCCGGGTGTCTCCTTTCTGGAAAAAATGCGCCGGTAAAACGGCGATTCCCTATTCCTACGGCGTAAATGTTACGGCGCCGGCGTCCGCGGAAAATGTTTTCGAAATTCAGGAACTGGAATCGCGCATCGACGGCGTAATTCGGCAATTCGAGCCGCGGTTGATAAACGCAAAATCCCGGGTGGTCGGAGTCGGCAGCGATCCGAGCAATGTGTTCGTCAACATCGACGCCGTGATAAATGTCGAAAATCGCAGAGCAATTTTGTCGTTTCCCATAGTGATAGACGCCTAGAATGATGAAAAACAATATCGACATTTTATCCGAATATTATCAATACGAATTGTCCTATCTCAGGAGCGCCGGGAGCGATTTTGCCCGCCGCTTTCCGAAAATTGCGCGGAGACTTGATATTTCACACAACGAATCGTCAGATCCGCATGTGGAGCGCCTGATAGAAAGCGTTGCGTTTCTCACCGGAAAATTGCAAAAACAAATTGACGATCAATTTCCGGAGATAGCCGGCACTCTTCTTGACGTTTTATACGAACCGCTTGTTTTGCCGACTCCGTCCTGCGTGATGATAAAATTTGATGTTGATCAATCGCGCGTCGCCAAAACGCCCGGAGTCATCGTTCCGAAAAATACGTTGTTGCATGCGCACAGTAATTCCGGAGAAATTTGCTCCTTCAGAACTGCCCACGATTTGCAACTGTGGCCGACGGAAATTTTCGACGCGACCGTGGTACAAAGAGAACATCTGCCGAGCTATTTTGCGCGGTCGATCTATTATCTGAAAATAGGAATCAGGGGAAATTCGGCGAAAAGTATGCCGAAAAAATTGCGATTTTACATTCATGCGGATGCATTACTCCGCGGAAAAATTTTTTCATCAATTTTTTCGACCGAAGAAAATGTTATTTTTCAAAAAGATAGTTCCTATAAATTAATATCCGCGGTTAAACCGATCGGAACGGAAGAGGAGGAGTCTCTGTTTCCCTATCCGCAGACCGTTCACAAAGGATTCAGATTGCTGCAGGAATATTTTGCGTTTCCGGATAAGTTTTACGGATTTGAAATCGAGTTATCGGAGGACTGCGATATTGTCGGCGACAATTTTTTGTATATTCCGATGAGATTCGGTATTTCAATGCAAGTTTCCGCCAAAAATTTTTCGCTGTCATCGGTTCCCGGGGTAAACCTGTTTCCGAAAGTTACGGAGCCGCTCCGCCTTGATCAAAAACAGGTGGAGTATTGTTTGGTGCCGGATTATCGCAGATACGGCAGCAACGAAATTTATACCGTTGAAAAAATGGTTGCGGTTGATGCACAAAATAACGATGAAATCTGTGTTCCCGATTTTTTCTGCTGCGATTTTTCTTCGAATTATGCGGACATCGGCATTTTTCGAAAAACTTCAAGAAAAAAATCATATTTTAAAGACATGCCCGGGGACGATATTTACGTGTCGTTTATCGACATGAATTTCAGTCCGCAGCATCCGGCAGATAAAATATTTTACGCCTACACTTTGTGTACGAATCGGAGTTTGGCCGAGCAAATTCCGGTATCCGGCGAATTACAGATTGAAATTTCCGTTCCCGTTACAAAAATTTATTGTCTGGATCGTCCCACTCCGCAAAAACCGGCGATTAAAAGCGGGGAAATGCTGTGGAAACTGATTTCCGCTTTATCCCTTAATTCGATTTCGTTCAGCCGGGACGGTATAAAAAAACTTCGGGAAGTTTTGCGAGTGTTTGCCGACGGATCTCTCTTGGACGCGGAAATCGATTCGATCGTTTCCATAGACAGTTTTATATCCACCCGAAGGTTTGACGAGCAAACGTGGCGGGGATTTGTGCGCGGAGCAAATATTGAAATTACCTTCGGCACCGATATTCAAAATTTGGGATTACCGCTCAGTTTGGTGTTATCGAAATTTTTATCGTCCTACGGCTCGATTAACACATTTACCGACGTGATCGTAAAAAATGTCGCTCAAAACGGAGTTTTGAAAGAATGGAAACAGCAGTTCGGAACACAAAATTATCTCTGAGCGAGGAACTGTTACAAAATCCGAGACAGTTTTCGTTTGAGACGGCCGCGTATATTTTGGAATTCGGATCCGGGGTATCGTTCGGAAAAGAAACAAATATTTCGGAATCTCCGATTAAAACGGTGAATTTGAATTCGTTTCATCTGCGCGGAACGGAAATTGAAAAAATTGCGCGGGAGGGTGACAGCCACACAATATATACGGAAAGGTTATCGATAGCGGGACTGAATGCGCCGCTGCCGACTCCCTACGCCGAACTGATTTTTCGCCGCACGCAGGAGAAAGACAATTCGGCCGGCGAATTTATTAACATGTTTAATCGAAGATTGCTGGGGATTTCATACCGGATAAGCAAGCGACGCTACCTCAATCTTCAGCGCCACGACAAAAATTGTCAGTTGCTTCGGACGATTGCGTCTTTTTTCGGAGAATCTCCTTCCGGGGCGGACAGAAGAATGGCGCGTCTTTCCTATTTGCTCTGGACGAAGGAAAAAAGTGCGGCGGGACTGGAAGCGCTCGTTTCTTCTTTTTTGCAGTTTACGACAAAAGTGAAAGAAATACGAACTTTTTGGGCCGACAACCCGAATACCCGTCGGCTCGGAAATATGAATCTCGGGAAAAATTCCGAGCTGGGAACGAAATTGTCCGTTTCATCGTTCGGAATAGAAATCGATCTTACGCACGAAGATTACGAAAAAATATTTCAACTGCTCGAGGATGAAAAAAAGACGGATGAATTAAAAAAAATGATCTTCAGATATCTGGGGGATTTTTTTTACTGTACTCTGAGTTTTACTCTCCGGAGTGTTCCGCCGCTGAGGTTGAACGGGGCGCCTCTCGGAAGAACAACCTGGTTATCGGGAGAAAAACCGGATTCGGTGAAAATCAGATGTTAACGATCTTACCCCCCCTCTGTCTCAGCAAATTACCCTTTATCGGCAACAATACCCGTTCGGCAGCAAAAATTCAGAGGCTAAAACCCTAATTTTTGCAAAAAAACAGGATGTTAGCCTCTTCCAACTTAATCTGTGAGTTCCGCCTCCAGCATCCTAAGCATACAATTTTGATTAATACTGAGTTTTTTTCTGAACTCATCAAGTTGCTCAGGTAACATCCGAGTATCTGTTAATCTGTACTCTTCATCTCCGGGGCTTTCCAATCCAAAACCAAAGCCTAAATTTACACATGACAGCTTGTCGCAGTGGGAAAAACACTCTAAACCAAAGAAGTTAACACTTTTTGGAATGGTTATAGATTCCAGACCGGATCTTGAGAAAGCATAGGGTTCAATGCGAGTCAACCGTGAATCAGATTCAAAGTCTATCGAAGACAGACTTCCGCAACCGGAAAAACAATAGAAATCGAGGATTACAACACTTTTCGGAATGGTTATAGATTCCAGACCGGATCCTGCGAAAGCACCACTTCCAATGCAAGTCAGTTGTGAATCAGGATCAAAGCTTACCGAAGACAGACTTCTGCACCCATTAAAACAACGGGAACCGAGAGTTTTGACGCTTTTCGGAATGGTTATAGATCCCAGACCGGATTCTGAGCCGGATTCTGAGAAAGCATAGGATTCAATACGAGTCAACCGTGAGTCAGATTCAAAGTTTATCAAAGACAGATTTTTGCAAGCGGCAAAACAATAGGAATCAAGGAAGTTAACGCTTCTCGGAATGGTTATAGATTCCAGACCGGATCTTAAGAAAGTCTCGCGTTCAATGCTAGTCAACCGTGAATCAGATTCAAAGCTTACCGAAAACAGACTTTCACAATCGGTAAAACAATAGGAACCAAGGAAGTTAACGCTTCTCGGAATGGTTATAGATTCCAGACCGGAGTCTGCGAAAGCATAGGATTCAATGCGAGTCAGTTGTGAACCAGATTCAAAGCTTATTGAAGACAGACTTTTGCAACCGGCAAAACAATAGGAATCAATGGCTTTAACATTTTTCGGAACGGTTACAGTTCCCCCCTCGTCAGGTGTAAGAAAATTTTGCCAATTATTGCGAGTCAGTGTTATGAGGGGAGCGGGAATCATCGAGAGCGCCTCTCCTCCAATAAACGGTAATATTGTAACAACAATCGCAAGCATTTTTTTCATTTTATTTTCCCTTTCTGTTTGTTAAAAAATATTCAATAAAAACAACAAGTGAGAAACAGCTTCCGCTAAAAAAACTAATTAATAACAAATTCCATTCCCCGTTTATGTGTATTTATATAGCACCGCCCTACATCTTTGGCAATGCTTTTTTGAAGAAAGTAATTGCTCTCTCTACAGGGGAATCCAAACCAGCCCAGATCACAGCTCGGAAAAAGCAGGTAAAAGACTCGTATTCGTCATAACAGCGACGTCTTTGTAATTTTTTGTGAGTTTGCCGTTTTTATCGGCGAGAATTCCGCCGGCTTCCGTTATCAAAAGGAAGCCCGCCGCAACATCCCATTTGTTGGAACCGGATCCGAAATACAGAACGTCCAGACGTCCCGCGGCCAGGTATGCCATGTCAAGCGTCGTGGATCCCATTCTCCGGATTTTACTGAAAACAGCTGCATTTTTGAAATGCGATTCACCAGATCCGGATCCGGACGAAATCAGCACCTCGGCCAATGATTTCCGCCCGGAAACACGAATTCTTTTATCATTCATAAAGGCTCCGCAGCCTTTTTCCGCCCAAAACATCTCATTTTTTACGGGATCGTAGGTTATGGCAGCAACCGGCTCATCGTTTTTTTCCAGAGCAACGGAAATGGCCCAGTGGGGAAAACCGTGCATATAATTTACGGTGCCGTCCAAAGGATCCACAATCCACCTGTGAGCCGGATCTTCTCCGATTACCTCTTCTGATTCTTCAGATAAAAACGAATAGGAAGGTCTTGCGTACAGCAATTCATCTTTCAGGATTTTATTCGCCCTGAGATCGGCGCTGGTCACAAAATCCTTGTTATTTTTTACTGAAACCTGCAAATGTTCCAGCTCCGAAAAGTCGCGCAGCAACCCCTTCGAAGCCTTGATTACCGCCTTCGTCATCACCGTCATCACAGAAGACTGAGTGGGCAAATTTACACTGATCATTCAATCCTCTGCAAAAACCGAAAATAAAAAATACTATCTCTTCGAGAATTGGAAGCTGCGTCTCGCTTTCATGAGACCATACTTTTTCCTCTCGACCACACGACTGTCCCGAGTGAGCAATCCGCTCGTCTTCAGCACGGAGCGCAAACTCGGCTCGTAATCGACCAGAGCTCTGCTGATTCCGTGACGAACTGCCCCAGCCTGCCCGGATAATCCTCCGCCGCTGACTGTGCAAAAAACGTCATACTGTCCTGATCTGCCGACAACAGAAAAAGGCTGCAACACCAACATCTGCAACACCGATCTTGAAAAATAATCGGCCAGCTTGCGACCGTTTACGGTTACGCTGCCGTTCCCCGGCTTAATCCAAACCCTGGCCGCGGACTCTTTACGACGCCCGGTACCGTAGGTTCTTCCCAATGAATCAATTTTGGATCCGACGCCCTCTTCTTTATTAATTGCTGCCTGCATACTCTAACCCCTCTTTACATT
>JAISCG010000028.1 GCA_031265715.1 Holosporaceae bacterium
AACATCGTTATCGTTTGTGTAATAACCTTATTGAGATTAACCGGATGTTTTTGTCCGTCCGAAGTTTTGGATTGATCCAACATAAATCTGATAATTTTATCGGCATTTTGTCCGTATTCGGATATCTTAACCACATTCGATTGAAATTTTTTAAGATTATCGAACAGGAAAAGAAAAAAATCCGGGGATATCGATTTTTTACTTTCTTCTGTCTTTGTTATCAATTCACCACAAATTTCACCGCTTACCGACGCAAAATTAATCACGAAGTTAAGAGGATTTTTTAATTCCTGCGATATCGAACTGACCAAAACACCGACCGACGCCATTTTTTCCTGCGCAACTATTTGTTTTTGCCCCTGTTCTATTTTAGCCAAATAAGCTATTTCTTTATCATAGGCCTCTTTTTTGGAAACGCAGTTGGACAACCTTGCCCTCAGAAGAGTTTGGTTCAAAGGCTTTACCAGATAATCTTCCGCGCCGGCTTCTATACATTTCACAACCAGCTGAATATCGCTGTCGCTCGAGACCATAATAATCGGAATTGAGTGATAATCATCATTTTCCTTCAGGCTCACGAGAAAATCGTAGCTGTTTTCTCCGCAAATAAACATGTTAAGAAATACCACATCTATGGGATGTGCAGCCAGGATTTCGAGAGCTTTTTTTGAATTTTCCGCGGTCAGCGCCTCATGCCCGTACACGGAAAGCCTCCGTTTAAGCAAAGTTCTCGCACTCTCGTTATCATCAATAACCAAAACTTTTGCGGGCCTGTGCGTAAAATTTATATCACCTTTATCTTCCATTTTTCTTCTCTTACATTATGTGAGATTGTACAAGAATAAAGTATAAAAAATCTAAACATACAAAAATATGTTTAGACTTCGGCGCCGATATAAACCGTTCTTCTCAAAGATTCGTCGAAGATTTTTTTTGCAACTTCCAAAAAATCACTCTGCGTAATTTTTGAAAACGGAAGCAGGCTGTTATCGATTTGTTTGTCTATGTTAACAAAATCGGTAAAACCGTTCTGTGAACTCATCACTGCACTGTCTTGAAAAAAATTCAAATTTTTTAAATTTAATTTATATCGGCAGGCCGACATTTTATCCTGCACATATTTTTTATACTTCACTAAGTCCTTGTTATCCAAGTAAACAAAAAAATAGAAAACATCGGAACATCGTCTCTGCAAAAAATTTGAACTGACCGGGCAGGCAATATTTTGCTCTCGCAATCCCGCCAAAAAATCACCGTATTTTTCATCAAACAAACTTTTCAATATTATGAGGGCCGCGGCTTTTTCTTTGTCGCTTAAATTATCCAGACGAATTCCGGTAATAACTCCCGTAATCTCTTTCATATCTTTTTTGTAAACAAATATAAAATCATCTTTTGATAAAGGACAATTCAGATGATCTTCGCTCGAAGACCGATCGGGATCGCTTTTCGGCAGCTTCGAAAACATTATTTCAATGTATGATTCTATCTCCGATCGGGATACATCTCCGACGAAAAAAACTTCAAGCATATCTTTCGAAAAATTCGATTTTATAAAATCGCGAACGTCATCTTCGGTAATGCTACCCAAGGCCTGAGCGGTTCCCGTGCTCGGCAATCCGTAATTATGGGAACAATACAGCGCTTTCATCAATTCGTCCAAAAGAAGTTCGTCGGGATGCGACGTTTCCGGATCCAAAATCTGCGGATATCTGCTTTTTATAAATTCCAAATCGCTCTTTGAAAATTCAGGCTCGCAAAATGCACTCGACAAAAATTTCAGAGCAGCCTCGGCCTTATCTTTTAAAACGAAAAACGACAATACAAAATCGTCTTCGCCGGCACTCACACTTAAATCTCCCATCCCGAGTTCTCTAATTTTTTCTTCGGTTTCTTCGGGGGATAATCCTCCGATTTTTCGACAGAGGAGATCTCCCGCAATAGCTGAAATTCCATGTTTTTCCCGGGAATTGTGCAGCACTCCGGCATTTTTAAATTTGCACTTTACATATACAACGTTGCTGCTCTTTATTCGTATTTGATGTGTTTTTACACCGCAGCTGTCGACATATTCAAAAAAATTTATAAACTTTTTTTCTTTTTTTAAAAATATCGGAGCGGAAATCAACGTAACCGCCATAGCGGCGATTATTATTTTCAATCTTTTAGACATTTCTATTTATCCGGCTTATATTTTGTAATAATTTTCAAAATCAAATTCTGTTTAAAAAATTTATCACAAAACGAATTGAATTGTTTTGAATCGACGATTTCGGTTTCCTCGTCAATTTTTTTCAAATGATCATTTTTTATCTTCGCATATACGGAATACAGATCCGTCCTCAAAAATTGCTGCGAGTAACTCCTTGTTAATTTGACTTTTTCAAAAACGTCCGAGGTAATCTCTCGCGTGCATATACGATCCGTAAAAACTTTGTAAGCCCTTTGAAAATCTTCCAAGGAAACATCCGGTTTCGGATAAAAAACAATTTGCCGTACGCAATCTTCGCTATTAATTTCATCAATGATACAATAATCCGAAATTGCGGCGCCGGATTTTTTGAAAAAACCGAACAGTTCATTACTCAGAACAGAAAAAAACGAATTTTCCGCAGTCAAATCTTCCTTCGAAATTTTATAGAAGTATCGCACTGATCTTCCGACATATTTATTTTCGATACACACCTCTTTCGACATGTTGTTTTCGCACGAATCATTTGATACCGAATCTCGCGGAGGCAAATTGCACACACTCGATTGCATTACCTTTATTAAATTTTTATATCCGACCGCTCCGCTCACAACAACGGACAGATGACATTTTTTATAATATTGCTCAAAGTAATTTTCTACGTCCTGCAACGTGATCGAAAAAAACGCCGATTCATTAAATACATTATTAATATCAGAATTTTTGTATCGAATTTCTGTTGAAATCTTGTCGGAAATATCATTTTGATGACAGCTGTGCGCAAGTTGTTCGCATATCAATTGCCGTTTTTTCAACAAATCAAAATTTTTTACAATAAATTCGTTATCGCACATAGTTTGAAAAAATTTGTTGATATGTTTCGGATTCATCATCGCAACAACTTCCGTATAGAAACCGTGAACGTTTACTTTATAGGATATTCCCGAATTCAGCAGTCTTGTATGAGTAATGTCGCTGATAAAATTTTGGGCAATCAGAGAGGTAATCATTTTTTGATGTTTCGGAGTGTTAAACGATCCCGTGTGAAAAATTATTCCGACAATCACCGCCGGCATAGAAAAATCCTCATACAAAATTACATCAACACCGTTGCTTAAAACGCATTTTTTTACTTTTTTTTCGTTATTTCCGACGGAACCGTAGGCAAACAACTGCATAAAAAGCATTGAAAATGCAATTGCCTTTATCATTTTTCGCCTCCTCCGATCACAATAAACGACATATTATTTTCATCCAAAATTTCGGCGGCGAGTGCATTAACCTCTGCCAAGGATACGTCGTCAATTTTTTTCATGGTTTCTTCTAAGGTTGTTTCACCCAATCCGAGCAATCTTCTGTTAAAGTAAAAATTGCAAAGAGCGCCGGAAGTTCGCAGTCCCACCAACGCGGATCCTTTGATATTATTTTTTATAAATTGCAATTCCGATTCGGTTATGCCGTTTTCCCGAAAATCTTTTATGATAACTTTCAATAAGTTAACAGCACTTTGAACTTTTGAATTATCCGTTTTCAGAGCGCCGAAAACACAATTTGCGTGTTTCAGGTCAACGGTGCTCACGCCTCCGCTGTAGATCAATCCGTTTTCGGTGCGTAACTTGGAAAGAATTCTTGCTTTAAATGTGTGGCTTTCTCCGAGAATTCCGTATAGCAGCGACGCCGCATAGCGTTTCGGAGAAAGGGGATGTTCCGTTTTTAGTACAAAAAAGACTGAACTTTGAGGCCCTTCCGAATAATATTTTTTCATTTCGGAATTTAACTTCGGAGTAACATTTTCGACGTCATCCGCCGCGGGTTCTCCGACTTCGACTCCGGAAAAAATTTGATCAACCAACGCAATCGCTTCCGCCTCCGAAATATTGCCGCATACGCACGCTTCCGCGTTCGCGGTTACGAGAAATTTCGATTTGTAATTTTTCAAATCCTCCACCGATAATTTCATAAGATCCTCGGGAGATCCGCATTCTCCGCTCTCATATTTGTGGGATTTAAAAATTATCGAAGGAATAATCGAGGAAAAAGCGATTTCCCTCGGATTGGCGGAATAATTTTGAACATAGCTCGCAATATTATTTTGAATCTGCTTGACTTTATCTTCTTCAAAATTCGGAGATTTAATTGCCGCGTTAAAAAGAGCGACGGCTTCTTTTAAAACCGTCGTCGGAACGGCAAAGGAAAAATAAAGATTATCCGCGTCGGCACTACAAGATATTTTTGCCGCCAAGCCGGAACAGGCTTCCGAAAATTGCGCCCGGGAATAGTCCCCGGCTCCGCAAAAAACCGCTGACGAATAAAACAGCGGAAGCCCGGATTTATTTTTTTCCCGACAGGCCGCTCCGGCATTTTTAAAAACGATTTTTACATGCACCAGGGATGAATTATTATCGTTTATAAACAAAAACTTAACACCGCATCGGCTGACCGATTCTTTGAACTCGGTTGCCTTTGCACTGTCGAAAAAAAACAGACAGGCGAAAACGACAAAAATTTCTTTTCTATTCACGGTCGTATTCCCTCGGCACAACTCTTGAAACGACGCAGGGATCCTGCGAAAAAATTTCCGATAAAATTTCATTACATTCCTTTTCGGTAATCGACTGAATTACAGAGTCAATCGATTGAATTTCATCCGTTGAATATCCGCACATCAACAACCACCCGAAACGATTCGACATATTCACGATATCATCTTTTTCGTAGGCAAGTGAAAGAAAATACTTCCGTTTTACGGCGTCCGTCTCCGTTTTCGAAACCCCGACTTCCGCCACTTTATTTTTCAGATAGCGCCACATATCCTCAATTTCGCGCAAATCATCAATCGAAGAAGAGTTAAATTCAACGGAAATGATATCATATTGAAAAATCCTGTCCAAATATCCGAACGAAACATTCGTCGCACGATTCGTGATGTCCTTCATCATTTTTTTCACGAAAAAAGTCGGACGATTCATCGCCATGACCGCAACTTCCAAAGCTATCGCTTTTCTCAAATTCTGTTTGGATGAAAACGGCACTTTGTAGGTATATTCCAGCGAAGAAAAAGATCCGCTTTTCGGCGATCCGTACTTTATTTCTTTCAGACAAAAAACCGATTCACATTCAGTAGGAACTATCTCATTGTTTTTCGCAGGAATTTCTCCGAAGTATTTTTCCGCCAAAATTTTTATATTTTGTAAATCAAAATCACCGGAAATAACAATCACGGCATTATTCGGAGAAAACCATTTATCGTGAAACCGGTACAAATCCTCTTTTTGTATCGATTCTATTTCATGTTTCCATCCGATAACCGAAGTTCCCCCGATTCCTCTGTTGAAAATATTCGCCAGGCATAACTCCTGCATCGCTCCGCTCGGGTCATTATCCGTTCCCATACTGCGCTCTTCCAAAATAGCACCTTTTTCGGATAAAAACGCATCATCGGCAATATCAAGAGATTTCATGCGCATCGATTCATGATTAAAAACGACTTCTATATTTTCCTTCGGAACCAA
>JAISCG010000055.1 GCA_031265715.1 Holosporaceae bacterium
TTAGCTTTTCCTGCCGGTACCTGCAATTTTATGTACCCTATAATTTTCTTAGCCATAAACCCTCAACAAATTGTGCATTCGAACGGAGTCTTATACCATACTATCACCGCTTTTGCAAACTCCTTTCGCTTTTTTCCTTACCACCCCCCAGGGCTTTTTCCCAGAGGTTAAAAAGCAAGAGAGGACTTTTCATAGAGCTGAGATATTAGTAAAATAGAACTAAGAAGGAGACATCTGACCCAGTAGTTGATATAAGTACTTCAATTATAGCTACATTTTAAAAAACAACCTCAAAATCAAGGGGTTATGCGGCGGTATCGGATAAAGTGAACGCTCTCGTCAACTGCCAGGTTAGATGTCTCAGATTTTGGTGATCTTGCCGACAGATTCTAATGAATTATCTTGTCTGAACAGCATTTTTTGTATTTTTTTCCGGATCCGCAGGGGCAAGGATCGTTTTGATCGATTTTGCCTTCGCCGATCGGTTGAGAAATACCATCAGAATTACTGAAACGTGAGTATATAAATATCACGCAGAAAGGTAGAGTGTCCACCAATTCTTCTCTCATTTTCAGAGTTATTTCCTCATCGAACAGGGGAGGCATATCTTTGGGCAATTCGTTGCCTCCGAATGCCAGCATGAAAAAAGGCATGAACGCCATGCTTTCATCCTCATCTCGCATCATCGATTCAAAGTTTTCATTACCCAAAAGAATTCCATGGAGAAAACCGATCGACCAGATCATTCCAATCTCCGGAATATCTTCCACCAAAGGTACAAACCTCCCATTTCTCAGGCGATCACCAATGCTGTTCCGGTAGCGCATCAGTAACTCGAAAAAATCACAAAACTGCTCTTCGTCCTCAAATGGCGGCTCACTCCCCTGTTCCTCTCCATATATCATGTGCAGGTAGCTGCTTGAAGGCATCAGTTTGTGACAGCAGTGAAGCGCTGCAAAGAATCCGTCCAACATTTCAAGGGTCATGGCTTCCTCAGAGGGAAACGAACCAAGAATATCGCTCAATTTTTTCATTTCTTCGTCGCAAAAAGGCTCCAGCTTCTTATCGTCTGGGTGTGTCGGCATCACTTTTTCCTTTCAAACAAGGGCAATTCTACCAAATACGTTCTCGAAAAGCCAGAGCCCACATAAGAAATCTTACCACCCGCCGCATTTGATCGGGTATTTCCCCTCGTTACCACCTATTCCTGTTCGGCAAGCCCTTCGGCAATGGAGGCCGGCGACTCGGGAGATGCATCGGCACCCACGAGCTTAATGCTATACAGAAGTTCTGCCATCAATTCTTCAAGTCTTTTCATGTCAGGCTCGAGTCCTTTCGGAAGGTCCGGATTATTCCTCATTTCTTCAACTCTTTTTTGCATGCCGGATAAAATGTGCCCCATAATTATGAAAGCTTCCTCCATTTTTCGCCTGCTCACATTCGCAATTTCTTGCGAAGCCTGATCATAGTGATTTTTCTGATTAACAACAGTACGTTGCATCCCACTCAGTTCTTCTCTCATTTTAGCGTTTTCCGACACCTGTTGATCATGGGCCTTTTGCTTTTCTGCAAGTTCCTGAGCTTTTTGGGAGAGCTGCCGCGCGGTTTCTCCGTGCTTATCCTTTTCGCTGCTGATTTCTTTGCTTTTTTCCTCTAAATCTCTTCTATGCGACTCTACTTCCTCGTTTTTTTGGGATAGTTTTTCTTTGTGATCGGCTATTTCTTCTTCTTTTGTTTTGATCTCTTTTATATGGTCAATGACTACCAGTTTAGCGGCATTCAATTTTTCATTCAATTGGTTGACTTCTTTCTTAGTATTTGCAAGTTTTCCTTCGGTGTCTGAAAGTTTTTCCCTGGTACTCTCCAGTTCTTTTTTTGTATTCTCGAATTCTTTTCCGGCGTTTTCGACTGCCTTGTTAACGCTTTTTTGTAAATTCACCAATTCTTCCAACGACGATCCGGAAGATTTCTCAGGTAACGGCGAAGGTTTTGATTCGTCTTGACCTGAAATCTGCTCGGCAGGTTTGTTGCGTTGGGCGCTTTTTTTTACCAAGGAGCTCCGAGCGACTTTTGTAACAGGTCCGACGGCTGACGAACCTTTTCCGGCTTCAGCTTTCAATAAATCGAAGTTCAATGTCGAAAAAGCGACAATCCCCAGGAATACACAAACATTTTTTTTCATAACACCACTTCCACTACTATAAATTTCACTGTCGTAAACACTAAACGCGCTCATTTTCGTACAATAAAATTAAAAAACGTTTAAAATATAAAAAAATATTTTTTTCCATAGGAAACCAAATTTTTTTATGAAAAAAGCAAAACATTAGTCGATTTTTAAACATTATTTATTACTAATATTATCAACGCCTTGTGTATACCCGGCTTTGTATGCGTTTTATGGAGAGTTTATTATGAGAAAGATTCTGTCAGTTGTGTGTGCGCCGTGTTTTATTTTGTGTAACGCCTGTTGTTATACTGAAAACAGCGTGAATTCTGCGAAAAAAGAGGAATTTCTGAAGGAAGTAATGAGGGAAAATCGTTCATCATATCGTGCGAGTGGGGATCTCGATTCCCAAAAAGCTCATTTTCTCGATGAAATAAAAAGTGAGATGAAAAAAATGTCTTCTTCCCCGAACTCAATAGTCGTTGCATCCGTTGAAAGATCAGAAAAAACATCGGGAAAAGATCTTAGCTCCGGAAAAGCGCGTCTTCTCAATGAAATAAAAAGCGAAATGGAAAAAGTACCTCCCTCTCAGGACTCAAAAACAGAACTTGAAGAAAAACAGCAAAAAGCAGTTGCAAAAGAAAAAAAACATGCGATCCGCAGAGATTTCAGAAGAGAAATTGAAGGCTGGTATGCCGGCGCAGGGACCGTTTATTCCATCACCAACATGCGCGCAATCAATCTGAGCGTTGGTTTTGAAGGAGACTCTCGGACAAACCGTATATCGGACGTATCCGTTTCGCTGGGAGCTGCCAGCGGGATTTCGAATTGCAGTATACAGGACGGTGCGAACGGGGGAGTCTTTCCGTACCGCTTTAAAGCCTCCGGCAATGTTACCAGCGACTTTGTCAGGGGCAAAAGCAATAAAGTCGGATTTTCTGTAGCCGGAGGATTTGGAAAGTTTGTTCACGGCGACGTCTACGCCGGCGCTGACGTCTGCCTCGATTTTGTGAAAAAACAAACCGACGTGTTAGAAGCATTTACCACAAGAGTCGCCTATAAAAGTCAGATAAAACAAGGCGGTGTTACACCGACGGTTGCGGCGAGAATAGGCGTATACAGCGATACTCTGGATTCGATGATCTACGGAAGATTTGGATTCTCCCTCATAAAATCCGATGCGGAAATAACCGGCCTGGGGAAAGTGAAAATGGCCTCTGTCGCTCCCGTCGTCGGGGCCGGGTTGCAAAAAAAATTCGATCATTTTTCAGTGCGCATGGAAGGCGATTACAGATTCTTGACGCATAAAGAGGCGAACCTCTCAAGGGGAACAATCGATGCGGACGGATTTGGCGGTGACGTTACAAACGTGAAGGTTACCAACGGCGTTCGTTTGAAATCCCACGGATATGCGATGAGAATTATGTCCATGTTACATATGTAGAGTATAAAAAATAAATTTTAGAGAGTTAACATAATATTCATGTATTGCTGAAATAAATACACAGTATTTGTTTTTAACAAGCAGTGGAGGTAAAACATGAAAAAAAATATTAGATATACAATAGCCCTCGGTTTCATAACGTTTTTCGTCAGCGACTGCCGGGCTACGCAAATTCCCGGCAGCTCGGGCTTTGAGGGACAATCAGTACAAGAACAGAATTTGGTACGAAATTTGAATATATTACAATCAAACCTTGCGTTACACATAAATCGAGGATTAGCGGATCTTGCAGCGGCGATCACAGCTGAGTTTAACTTAAAATTAACGGCGCTCGCAGCTGATCTCAACTCAAGATTAGCGACGTTCGCAGCTGATCTCACCACTATAAAAGGCAGAATAGGAACAGAATTGCCGTATGAGATCTCATTAATAAAAGCCAGTGTAGGAGCGGGGCTACGGAATGATGTCACCGATATAAAAGCCAGCGTAGGAGCGGGGCTGCGGAATGATGTCACCGAACTGCGGAGTGATGTCACCGATATAAAAGCCAGCGTAGGAACAGCAGCCGTAGCCGGAATAGCGGGAACCCTTACGACTATAGATGCAAAATTAGGTGGAACCGGTGACATAATGACGGCCCTAAACGGTCCAATAATGACGGCCCTGGGTGCAAACGGTACAATAATGGGAATTCTCGGGACTAAGCAAGAAGGCGTTACGATAATGGGAACCCTGGATGCAGGCGGTCCAATAATGATGGCCCTGGGTGGAACCGGTGATATAATGACGGCCCTAAACGGTCCAATAACGGTGGCCCTGGGTGAAACCGGTACAATAATGACGGCCCTAAACGGTCCAATAACGGTGGCCCTGGGTGCAAACGGTACAATAATGGGAATTCTCGGGACTAAGCAAGAAGGCGTTACAATAATGACGGCCCTGGGTGAAACCGGTACAATAATGGGTTCTATCGGGATTCTCGGGACTCAACCTGATTCGGATAAGAGGACAGCAAGGGAGATCCTTTTGACCCTCGCGAGCAATGTTATCGATATACATGAAGGCGTGGTAACAAACCTGCCGAAGGAGATCGGAGATATAGCAGGCCTCGGAGAGGTATCAAGTATTATTGAAAATCTAAGAGACGCTGTTGCTGCAGTGGAACCTCTTGCTGAAGTAGGAACCGCTCTTACTACAATAGAGGGAAAAGTCAATGAAATTAGAGCTGCTGTCCTGTCGCTGGAAGAAGAAGACAGTCTGGGAGACGGCGATCAGGAAGGAGTCGGCAATCAGGAAGGAGTCGGCAATCAGGAAGGAGACGGCAATCCGGAAGAAGAAGACAGTCAGGAAGAAGTAGACGTTTCGGACGGCGTTTAGATCGGTTATTAAGTGGCCACGGTAGATCAGGAGAGGGGGCTCTTGGTCTCTTACCACCCGTCTCATTTAATCGAGCGTTTCCTCGCGTCATTGTGAGGAACAGCGCGACGTGGCAATCCGGATTTAAAATTTACTTAAATTTGAGTCCTGGATTGCTTCGTTTTTCCCGCAATGACGCGAAAATGTTTCCATAAATACTGCGGAAGACGATTCAAAGTGAAATTAAAATTCAACGGATGACAAAGCAAACAATAAAAAAAGCTTGCATAATCTCGTGTTTAGATGTACAGTGTACATCGTGTCCCGGGGGATAACCCTGGGTTTAGGATGGAGAATACTGTTAAAATGGAAAATTTGTTGAATTATCATTCACAAATATTTATTGTTCCGGTCTTTATTGTGGCCTGACGGCCATATTCTATTTTTTTACATCAATTTGTTTTTTTAATTTTTGTCAAGCTTGGGGGCGTACCATGATAAAGCCTGCTTTATTGACGAAAAAGCAATATATATTATCGTTTTTTTAAAAGGTTATGAGGACTATTATGAATAGAATTATTTTTACCTGTGGTTTTACTCTGTTTGGAATGTTTTTTGGGGCAGGGAATTTGGTGTTTCCGCTGTCAATAGGAATGAACACCGGAGAAAATTGGCTGTTAGGATTTTTGGGATTGATAGTAACCGGTGTCGCTCTTCCGTTTTTCGGGCTTTTTGCCATAAAACTCAACAAAGGAGATTATTTTTCCTTTTTCGGAAACGCCGGCCACGCGGCGCGGCTGATGCTTCCGGCAATCATATTAACTCTGATTGGCTCGTTCGGAGGCATGCCGAGATGCATCGCCGTTGCCCACGGAGGAATGAAACAGCTTATGCCGAATCTCTCGTTGGGATTATTCAGTTTAGTATTTTGCGCTGCCACCTATTTTATCTGTATGAGTGATCGACGCATGATAAATGTGGTCGGAAAATGGATGAGTCCCATGCTGCTACTCTTCCTGATTGTACTGGTAATTCTGGGAGCTGCGCATCCGAATGCACTTTCCTCCACGGCCGATTTCACGCCCGCTCCGTCTTTTTATCACGGACTTACAACCGGATATCAAACGATGGACCTGCTGGCGGCTTTCTTTTTCTCTGCCTGGATTTTCGCGCAGATACAACAGATGCTGCCAAAAAATACCTCGGATAAAGATTTGCTGAAAATATCAATGAAATCCACGGTTATTGCCATGGTTATGCTTGCCCTGGTATATGTGGGAATGGTTTTTCTGGGAGCGAATTTTTCCTCGCTAATAGCGAATGTTCCGCCCGCAGAGAGAATAGATGCAATCGCGAATCATCTCATGGGAGGTTATGCTGCGTTGTTTATCGGTGTTTTGATAGTGGTCGCCTGCTTCACCACCGTTGTTGCGCTTAACACTATTTATGCAAAATACCTGTGCAGCACATTTAAATGCGAGGATAAGTTTAAACTTGTATTGTTCGCGACAACAGTGGCGGCATTTTTGGTGTCATTATTTGATTTCAGCGGAATTATGAAAATTCTGGCTCCGGTGCTGGACGTTTTATACCCGAGCCTTATCGGATTAACAATGCTGAGCATTTTTACAAAAAACCAAAAGGTGCATACGATCTTATTTTATTGCACCTTGGCAGCGGTTCTGCTTTTTAAAGTTTGCTGATAAAAAAATCGACGGGTGGTAAAAAATGCTTGCTTTTTGGACTGTTTTGACATATATATACAGTCGTTACGGAATGGGTGATTTCAAGGTGAAGATCACCGGTTTTTTATACAAGTAAACAATTAGGAGAGAAAAATGGAAAGGAATCGATATATTAGCGGGGTGAAAGTGTTGTTTGGTGCAGCTCTTATTTTATCAACAGTGGAGCGAAGCAGTTCGCTGGACGGATTGTTGCGTTGTGCTGCTCGGTCAGGAAATGAAGATTTGGCTGTATTTTTTGTGTCATCTCACAATGCAAACATTAATGCAGTTGATGTTGAGAGGAAAACTGCGTTGCATCATGCTGTCAAGTGCGGGAATAGAGAGATAGTCAGTTTTTTTATAAGTCAAGGCGGTGACCCTAATGCGGTTGACGCGCAGGGGTATAATGCTTTGCATTATGCTATCCTGTCGAGAAATATAGGAATAATCGATTTGTTGGCACCACGCATGGACATTAATAGAGTCGACTTGAGCGGAAATAGTCCGATTAATGCTGTTTATTCCTCAAGAAAAGCAAATGCAATCAAACAGGTGGATGTAATCAAACGCTTGAGGTTTTACGGTGCAGATGTGAACATAAGAAACAGGTGTGGGTTTGCTCTGTTGCATCTTGCCGTCCGGGTAGGGGACGTAGATTCAGTCGAATATTTGATGAGAGAACAGGCAGAGACCAACTGGGCTAACGGGAGCGGACAGACTCCGTTGGATATGGCTTTGGATATGGCTTTGAGAGCGAATCATACTGATTCCGATATTAGAATAGTCTTTCTTCTACTGGAATACTTCGCTGTTACTAATAAGTACACTGTTGTGGAGGGACGCCAGGGAGGTGATGATCACATTCTGATTGGACGTGCGTATCCCCACTCGAAGGATCATACATATAGTATTAAAAAAATCTGAGATCAATGATGATGTAGGGAAGGACTGCGCCCGTCGACGTTGCCGATTTCGGTGACGGACCGGACGGGCGCGGATTCCCTCCGCCGGATGTCGGGTTTTTTCAGTATTTAGTAGTATTTTTTCAGGTAATTGATCGGATTGTCGCAGGTTTGTACTTCCATATCGGCGACTATTTTTTTATATATAATTATTTGTTTTTTTAAAATTCAACTATATCTCTATTGTTTTATATTTTTCTTAAATATTAATAAGTAGTAATGGTAAAAAATGCTTGCTTTTTGAACTGTTTTGACATATATATACAGTCGTTACGGAATGGGTGATTTCAAGGTGAAGATCACCGGTTTTTTATACAAGTAAACAGTTGGGAGAGAAAAATGAAAAAGAATCGATATATTAGCAGGGTGAAAGTGTTGTTTGGTGCGGCTCTTATTTTATCAACAGTGGAGCGAAGCAGTTCGCTGGACGGATTGTTGGGTGGAGTTGCTCGGGTTGAACGAAGCAGTTCGACGAGTAGATTGCCACGTAGAGCTTGGCAGAGCTATTCACCGGAAAGATTGTTGCGTAGCGCTGTTTTGTCAGGAGATAAAGACTCGGTCGAGTGTTTGGTATCTCAGGGGGCAGATATTAATGCGACTGATAACTACGGGAGAACTGCGTTGCATTTGGCTGCTCGATCAGGAAGAACCGATATAGTCAGACTTTTGATACGTTGTGGCGCGGATATTAATGCAATCGACCATTTGGGATCCACTGCGTTACATGGGGCTGTCAAGTCAGGAAATGTAGATACAGTCAACCATCTGATGTTCCGGTATTTGAAATCCGGCGGCGCAGGTGTTAGCATGACCGACGATTACGGAAGAACTCCGTTGCGTTTTGCTGTCGAGTCGGGAAATAGGGGGATAATCAAATCCTTGATACCGTACTGCGAAAACATTAATGCAACCAATTTTAGGGGGATTCCTCTGTTTCATTACGCAAAAAATGTAGAGGTGATCAAATGTCTGGCATCTTTCGGCGCAAATCCTAATGCATCCAACAGTCGCCAATATACTGCATTGCATTTTGCTGCCCAGCAAGGAAATGAAGATGTAGCCAGGTGTTTAATAATCGATCTGAATGTACGTGTTAATCCGCTCAATTATTGGGAAAAAACTCCACTGGATATAGCTATGGATCAGGATGTACATCCGGATCTTGCTGCTAAACGTGGAAGAATAGCGCAGTTTTTGCGAGATCACGGTGCGGTTAGCGGACGGGACATTAGGACGCGGAATATTTTGAGGCAACACACAGGCCTTGGTTTTAATAGATTCTGAGTTCAAACGTCTGAGTAGTAAAGAAAGAACTGCGCCCGTCGAATCGGGTGGGCGCGGATTCATTCCGCCGGACGTCGAGTTTTCAGCGTTTAGTAGTATTTTTTCAGGTAATTTATCGGATCGTCGCAGAGTTGTACTTCCATATCTGTGACTATTTTTCCGTTTTTCAGCAGAACGATTCTGTCTGATATTTTTGTCAAAAAATCGAGATCGTGGGAAGCAATCACCATGGTAACTCCGGCGGTTTCGCATATGGATTTCAGCAGCAGAACCACGTCCGTTGTGGTGGCAACGTCCAGGCCTGACGTCGGCTCGTCGCACAGCAATATTTCCGGATTTATCATCAAACTTCTCGCGAGAGCGACGCGCTGTTTTTGCCCCCCGGACAGTGATTTCGGATAGGCGTGTTTTTTGGATTCCAATCCCAAATTTTTCATGAGAGTATTTGCCCGTTGCTCATTTTCGCGTTTTTTCCCGCCTAAATTCGGAGCGTAAAGCAGGTTTTGCACGACCGTCATGTGGGGGAAAAGCTGAAAATCCTGAAACATAAAGCACGTTTTTCCTTTGCACTCTATCGACCCCTGATCCGGAACCTCGAGCCCCTGCATACATCTCAACAACGTGGATTTTCCGCTTCCGGACGGACCGGCCAATCCGAACACTTTGGATTTCGATATGTCGAAACTGATTCCGTCAAGTATTTTCGTATCGTTAAACGACTTATGAACGTCATTAACCTTTAACATGTAACTGCCTGCTTTCGATTTTTTTCCCGATAAATTCGACGGACGCCACCATGAAGTAATAATAGACTCCGGCGATGCACAGCGGCATGAAATATTCATACTGTTGCGCCGCCAAAGTTTGCGAACTCCTCATGATATCCATTCCCCCTATCGTGGCGATCAGCGCCGTTTCTTTCAGCAGCGCAATGATTTCGTTCACGACGGCGGGGAGGATATTGGCGATGACCTGCGGCATTATGATATCTTTCCACATGCGAAATTTTGGTATTCCCAGGGTTTTTGCCGCCTCGAACTGTCCCTTCGGCAGACTTTCTATCCCGGATCTGAGAATTTCCGAAACATACGCCGAACTGTTGATGCCGAATGCAATGACGCCGGCAGCTACGGCGCTCAGCCTTACCCCGAAAATACCGGGCACGGAAAAATATATGAGACTCAGCTGTAAAATCAGCGGTGTTCCCCGGATGATCGAAACAATGCGATCAATTAAAAATGTGCATATTTTGCTGATGTTACTGTATCTGAGTATTGCCAGCAGCGATCCGACCGTCGCTCCGATCAAAAAACCTCCGACCATCAACTGCAGGGTAACCGTCAACCCGGCCCCTATGCACAAAAAATTCGAAAACAATTTTTCCATTTTATTTCGTTAACCATTTTTTTTGTAATTTCTCCGTTTCGCCCTCGGCTGTGAGTTTTTTCAGCGCATCGTTTATTTCATCTTTAAGCGGCGATTTCTTTTTTACGGCCACGGCATAGCCGGATCCGGACGCCGCAACCGGCGAGTAGGAAAGATCCGGATTTTTTTCACAGAAAGCCGACGCCTGAATTTCGTCAATGAATACGCACTCGACGTGACCGGCCTTCAGCGATTCCATTGCCTGATTGTTGTTGTCGACTGTGGTCAGCGACACGTGGGGGATATTTTTTCTGAGCCAAATTTCCATGGTGCTCCCGAGCTGACAGACAATCTTTGCATTCGCCAACTGAGTTTTGGTTATAGGATGATCCTTCTTGTACACCGAAGCGAAACTTTCGGAATAGTATTCTTCGGAAAAATCGTAATTTTTTCTTCTCTCGTCCGTGGCTGCCATCGCCGAAGCGGCAGCGTCAACCATCCCGTTTTGGAGGGACGCCAATATCGCCGCAAACTGCATATCCTCAAAAACCGCTTTTTTCCCGAGTTTTTGGGCTATTAACTTCGCTAAATCCACGTCAAACCCGACAATTTCTCCGTTTTCATAGTATTCGAACGGCGGATAATCTGC
>JAISCG010000067.1 GCA_031265715.1 Holosporaceae bacterium
AACTCAATTCCCAACAAATCCTCGCATTTAAAAATCGGAGTTTTTGCGTCGGCGATAAGAGATCCGTCCTGCTTAGCTATTATTTGCGGAAAAATACTCTGATTCTGCTGAATCTCTCCCAGTATTTCGGACACGACGTCGTGCAGCGTCACCAATCCGTCAATGCCTCCGAACTCGTCCACCACCAGAGCCATATGATTGACGGACGCGCGAATTTCCACAAGCAATTCAAGCAGTTGGATGCTCGGGACAACGTATATGGCCTCCCTCAGCAGAGATTCTATATTAAAAGATTTCGGATTATTGATGTACGGAAGAAAATCCCGCACCCGCACCACGCCGACGACATTGTCCAAAGTGTCTTTATATATCGGAATTTGCGAAAAACTGTTTTGAGAAAAAAGTTCCACAAATTCGTCCAGAGAAGTGCTGACTTTTGCTGCAACGATATCCGCTCTCGGAACCATTATGTCCCCGGCCGTGAGATCTTTTAGTCCTAAAACATTGGAAACAAGAGCGAGCTCGCTGGTATCCTTGGCGTTTATTTCGCTGCTCGCCCGGGGATCCGATTCGATCAGATTTTCCAGCTGATCTATGAGAAGCACGTCCTCTTTCTTAAATAATTTTGACAGATATGTCCTGATTTTTGACGCCATATTATTCCTGCATATACGGATTTTTAATGCCCAAATTCCGAAGAATTTTCACCTCGAGCGCTTCCATTTGATCGGCTTCCTCTTCATTAACGTGATCGTATCCGAGCAAGTGTAGCACTCCATGTACAATTAAATGGTTAAGATGATCCGAAAATGATTTTTCCTGCTCCCGGGATTCGCGATCGATTGTTTCGAACGCCAGCGCAATGCTACCGAAAATGCGATATTCGTCGTCCTTGTCGAAAACTGCGGGAAACGACAGCACGTTGGTGGGAGCGTCCTTTGCTCTGTAGGTGCGATTCAGCAGACGAATTTCTTCATCCGACGTAAACAAAAAACAAATTTCCCCGTCGTCGCCGCTCAATTGAACTTCCTCAAAAACGGCATTGACGCATTTGTGCACAAAATAGAAATTCGTGAAATTTTTATTCCATTCGTCATGCTCTACGGAAATTTCCAAATTCATTTTTCGATTATACCTATTAAACTGTGGGAAGCAATTTCGGTGATTCGAACATCGACAATATCTCCGACGGCGAATTCACCATCATCAATACAAACAGACACGGCCTGGGAATATTCGCTGCGTCCCCCGAGTTGATTTTCGTGTTTTCCCTCTTTCACAAGCAGCACGCTCACCCGTCGGTCGATAAATTTTTGATTAAATTGTGACTGTTGATCATTCAACAGATCCTGCAAAATCGCCAATCTTTCCGATTTTACATTTTCGGGAATTTGATCTCCCATCCTCGCCGCCGCCGTTCCCGGACGCGGACTGTATTTAAACGAATAGGCCTGCGCGTAGTTGATTTCCCCGGCCAACTTCAGCGTTTGATCAAAATCGGCGTCGGTTTCTCCCGGAAATCCGACGATAAAATCAGATGAAAATGCGATGCGCGGACAATATTCTCTCAGCATGCAAACGCATTCGACGTATTCGCTTCGCGTATATTTGCGATTCATTTTTCGCAAAATCGCATCGGATCCGGATTGCACCGGCAGATGCAAAAACGGCATCAAGATATTGATATCGCGATGTGCTTCGGCAATGCTTTTATTCACGTCTTTGGGATTTGACGTTACGTAGCGCAATCTCCTGAGACCGTCGACGCCGGCCAATTCAAAAAGCAAACCGGCGAGATTGCACTTTTCCCCCTCCGCATTTTCTCCCGCGTAGGAATTAACATTTTGCCCGAGCAGAGTAATTTCCTTCACTCCCAGCGACACCAAATTTTTCGCTTCTTTCACGATGTCGGCGACGCTGCGGGAAAATTCCCGTCCCCTGGTATTGGGAACCACGCAGTAGGTGCAAAAATTATCGCATCCCTCCTGGATCGTCAAAAATTCGGACACGCCCCTGGTCGAAAATTTATCCGACAATTTCCGAAATTTGTCGTCGACGTCAAAAGAAGTCGATACTATCGTATCCAATTCTTTATTTTTTACAAAATCGTCTATGATTTCAGCTATTCGCTGAATGTTCTGCGGGCCGAGAACGGCGTCCGCGTAGGGAGCGCGCCTGATTATGTCCCGGGATCTCAGCTGCGCCATGCATCCGGCCACCACGATAAAAAAATCCCCGGAGGATTTTTCTTTGATCATTTTCAGTCTGCCGAGATCCGAAAATACTTTTTCGTCAGCCTTATCCCGGATGCTGCAGGTGTTGAGCACCACGACGTTCGCCTCTTCCGGAGTCAAAACGGACTCGTGTCCGGCAGCGATCATCAGATCGGACATCCGTTCCGAATCGTAGGAATTCATCTGACATCCGTAATTTTTTATGAAAAAACGCATCTACAGATACACAAACATTATCCCGTTTTTTCCACGGCTTTTTTGAAAATTTCCAGCCCTTTTGTTGTGAGCGGATGTCCGAAACATTGCTTCAAAATCGCCGGGGGCATTGTTACGGCGTCGGCTCCGAGCATCGCGGCCTGAATTACATGCTGAAGATTGCGCACGGAAGCCACCAGCACTTTGGTTTCGTATCCGTAATTTTGAAAAATATTAACAATTTCTTCTATCAACGACATTCCGTCGCAGCCGATGTCATCAAGACGACCGACAAACGGCGAAACATAGGTCGCTCCGCATTTTGCCGCCAGCAGCGCCTGCGTCGAAGAAAAACACAGAGTTAAATTTGTGGCAATTCCGCTCGCCGAAAGTTTTTTGCAGGCACGCA
>JAISCG010000118.1 GCA_031265715.1 Holosporaceae bacterium
CCTGCTACAACCCTGTCAACGACGCCTCGAACCCAAAAAAACCGACGCTGACCCTGAACACCGCGAACAACCGCATCGAGTGCGGAGTCCTGGGCAAGACGGTCTCCGCCGTCCCGGCCATCTGCGACGTCGACATCGTGCTGACTCTCCCGACGAACCACGCCGCCTGCACCGCCACAAACGATAACGGCGGCACGCTCGTCGCTCCGAACGGCTCCACAATTTCCTCGACCCCGATTGTTCAGATTGCAAAGGCCTACGCAAAATTTTTAAGGGAAAATTTCCTGCACACCCGGGGAGCGGCGGTGGCGTTGGTGCCGTATTCTGCTAAAATTTCAGTACCTCCGGATAAATCCGCCTGGACCGTAGCGATTCCGCCCATGAATCAATTGCCGGCCGAGCTCTACCTGAAACAGGCGCTCGTTTACGGCACCGACGGTCATTTTGGCGGTGAAATCGTCTCAGATCCCACTGATATTCAGTATGATTGGGGAGACGAAGATCTGAACACTGGTTTTCCGATCATGTTTCGCAAAGAAGGCAACCTGTTGTCGACGGAAAATCCCAACAGCGATAGCCTGAAGTTTCAGCGCATGAACCCGAATCCCTGCTCTGTGCAATCCTGCAACCTGCTGGCGGGTTGCTGCGAGGCAAATTGCCCGACATCTCAGGCGAATCCCTATTTTATCACGCAACTGACTGATGACGTGGGCAGCGTCATCTACAACCTGAGATTGATCCACCCCATCAACGATCCAGAAAATAGATCAAATTTCCTGTTTTTGGCCGTGCAGTGGGCGCAAATGCTGCTTTTTGAGACCTGGACGGATCATCCGGCCGCCGCCGCCGTCGCGAATCAGAAATTCATCCACCCGGCCCGCGGCAGCAAGAAAAAAGCGATAATTTTCGTCGTCAACTCCCCGGATCGCTTCGATTCCCGGGGACCAACCTACCTGGGGTTCTCCAACGATGCCTCGGAAGTTGATAAAATCGCCTCGGATACGCTGAATTTCGGCACAGATTTCGGCGACGGCATCAAACAGAGCAGCCCGAACGGACTCCTGACATTCACCACCACCTCTGGTTCCGTCATCCGTAGAAACAACTACTACGAATGCCCTAACTCCACCGCCGTGACGGGAAAATTAGCATTTCCGAATAAATATTTGGTGAAACTTACGATTGCGCGGGGGAGTGATACTACCACCGTTAATGTCCCAACCGAGACTACCATTTCCGCTGGTGCCGTCGAGTGGGTGGCGGTTGGGTCCAACAAGGCGGATGATGCTTATTCCAGTTTCGGAAACTGGTCCGGTTTATGTGCTATTGGGGATACGATATATACTATAGATTTCAGCAACGGCCAGCTGGTGTACCTGAATACGGCCGCCGCCACAAAGACCTGGACACCAATTGGCTCCAACACGGCGGCTAATGTTTATCTCGGATTCTGGACGGGTTTGCATGCCATTGGGAATATAATATATGCCATAAACTTCGTCTTTGGCCAACTGGCGTACCTGGATACGACTGCCACCACAAAGACCTGGACAACAATTGGCTCCAATACGGCGGAGGATGTTTATCCCGGATACTGGTACGGTCTATGGGCCATTGGGGGTATACTATATGCCATAGAGAAAGACTTCGGCCAGCTGGTGTGCCTGAATACGGCCGCCGCCACAAAGGCCTGGACAGTAATTGGCTCCAACACGACGGAGGATGTTTGTTCCGGATCCTGGCACGGTTTATGTGCCATTAGGGGTACACTATATGCCATAGAGTACGACTCTGGCCAGCTGGTGTACCTGAATACGGCCGCCGCCACAAAGACCTGGGCAGCAATTGGCTCCAACAGGGCGGATGATGCTTATTCCGGATCCTGGTACGATTTGTGCGCCATTGGGAATATAATATATGCCATAGAGGACACTGGCCAGCTGGTGTGCCTGAATACGACTGCCGCCACAAAGACCTGGACAACAATTGGCTCCAACAAGGCGGATGATGTTTGTTCTGGAAGCTGGCGCGGTTTGTGCGCCATTGGGAATATAATATATGCCATAGAGTACAACTCCGGCCAGCTGGTGTGCCTAGACACTGCGCCACCTGATGTTACAGCTGTGGTTGATGTTCCGACTACAGTCAAGCTCCCCAGCTCCATCACCATTGCCGGAAACACACACAGCATCACCGGGCAGACCGACATCTATGTTCAGCCGTCTCAGATGAGCGCCAACGAAATCAGCTTCACCATGACCAATATTCAGCTGAAGTCAGCGATGATCACGAATCAGCCCTACTCGGTGTCAGGCAGCACGGTTACTCTCACAATTCCTCGCACATTGGACACCACTGCTGCAAATACGGCCTTGCTTGCCAGGAAAGGAGCTACCTCCGCAACCTATCCTCACGGATGGCACAGGAATGCAACCGGAGATATTATTACACCGACCGATGCCGTGAAAAATGTCACCGCCGACGCCTGCACGAAGCTGGCCGCTGCGGTCGGATCAAATACCATGGTCTATGTGATCAAATACAAAACCACCGATACTTCTTTGGACTCCTGCGTCGCAACGGGAAAAATAAAGACATACTCCGCCGATTCCGAGGAAGATCTGAATGAAAAACTGCGTGAAATTGCCGCGGATATAAAATCCTTTGCCGGCTATTCCGCTCCGCAGATGGCGGAAATTTAGGATAAAAAAGAATCCGCTCCTCACAATAACGCGAAAATATGGAAACGATTTTCCCGCGTGGATTGTTTTCTTCATACCACTTCAAAAATCCGCTTTCATCAGTGTTTAGGCCTATGGTGATCACAAAATTCGTATTTTCTACGTCGCTTTTTAATGCTTCACTGTATTTATCGCGACCGGCGAAAACAATTGGAACCGCTCCGGCGGAAATTCCCGCTCCGGTATAAAAAATGACTTTTTGCGTTTTTATAATTTCCGCCAATATAGAAAAACTCAGTTCCATTCTTTTTAAAAAGCTTTCTAAATTTTCCCTCCAGAGACTGCCAAGATTTTTCGTCACAGGAGAAGATAAATAATTTCATAACGTCTCCGAGTTAAACACGTAAAAATCCTTCAGCTGATTTGCCGGTATTTTACCATGGAATTGCTGAAATAAGAATGGTATTCTTAGCATGACGAAGGTTTAGAAATTATGCACAGAAAAGATCTGCGAGAAAAGTTGGAACGATATAATCCCGGAGATGAGACAGAAATCGCCGACAGAGCGAAAATGCTGGATTTTCTAAATTCGCATGAGGACTGCTTCGAGAGATCGTTATCGATCGGACATTTCACCGGATCCTGCTGGCTGATAAATCGCGATGGTACAAAATTTCTTCTTACTCTTCACAAAAAAATCGGGCGCTGGCTGCAACTTGGCGGGCATGCCGACGGAGATCATGATCTCGCTCGAGTTTCTTTAAAAGAGGCTCGCGAAGAATCCGGATTGCGAAACATCGAACTGCTATCGGATGAAATATTTGATATCGGCGTTCATCTAATCCGGGAATACAGAGGAATTCCGACGCATTATCACTACGACGTCAGATTTTTACTGAAAACAATTGATAATGACGAGGATATACAAATTTCTGATGAATCAGATGACCTGCGATGGTTCGAGAAAGCATCGGTTCTTCCTTCGGATTCCGGCATCGGTATTCCGAGAATGTTCGAAAAATGGAAAAATTTACAACGAAGGTAGATATATATGTGTAATAGTTCATGACATATGAGACTGATTATGTCTCCCATAGGTTGAGTTAATGTACTCCATCGGGGTCATGCCGTGGTTGTTAATTTACCTATTTTGGAGACCTTCATTCCTGCAAGCCGAAAATATCTCTAAATTCTGAAATTTCAATTTCTCTTTGAATCGTCCTCCCTAAGGTCTTCCGCCTATTTATGAAACACGAAAATAATCGAAAAAAATCACGAAATTAACTTTTAATAAAAAAAAACAGTTTAAGACTTAATCCAAGTAGTGGGTTTTGTATCATGAATTTTTTTAGTAATGCAGTAAGATTGATCAGCGGTAAGAAAAAAGAGAATTCTGACGAAGTGCTGAAGAATTCCGATATTCCGGAACAGGATATTCAGTTTAACTTTTCTTTTCGTAACTACGTAAAAGAATCGTTTTCTGTTCTCATAGTAAATCCTTTATCTGGATACGTGATGAAGACAGTGAGGGTGGCATCTCTTCTAATTGCCGGAGTTATGGCCGGGACGTTGGCAGCGACGCTGTGTTTCATTGTCTTTATGCAATTTGAGCCCGTGGAAAATACCGTGCTGTCGTCGTTTTTGCGGGAAAAGATCGAAAAATCTTTGCCGAATTCGGATTTTAGTATGAAATCTGCCGCGCTGCACTGGGATCTGAAAGCCGGAGCAATGGAAATTGCCCTCAGTAAAGTCAGGATAGATGATTTTTTAATACCTAAAATATCGGTTCTTCTTGATTACAAAAAATCATTCGATCAGCAAAGACCGGTTGTTAAATCCGTTTCGATTTTGAGCCCTAAGCTCAATTTGAACGTGGAAGATGATTTCAAAAAGATATCGATAAATCCGAATTTTGAAAAAGGCGGAGCTAACAAAGCGCTGTTCGAGCCGTTATCAACGCTCGGCAATTTTGAGCGCATACTGGATAAAAATGCCGTCATTAAACTTATAAATGCCGACGTTTCAATCAGCGAGGGCGGAATAAATTGGAATCTGAACAATCTGTATTGCGAATATAAAGCCGGAGAAAATTTCCCGAAAATTATAGATTGTTCCGTGTCGATTCCGGAACAGAGATATACTTCGCATATCAGCCTGGGCAAATCCGATACGGCTGACGGAAAATCTGTCTGCAACGTTAAAATAGAGTCGCTGAATCCTTCCCTGCTGAGCGCTGCTCTCAGCAAGAGGAATACTCCGCCGGACAGCAGAATATTTTCTGTAACTGACGGATATAATCTCCCGGTTTCGGGTACACTGAAATTGGATTTCAAAGATGCGAAATTTTTAGGGGGTAAATTCGACCTGACCGGAACCAACGGATCCGTAAAATTACCGACGAAAAGCATTATTTCCCTGAATTTAGGAAAGAAAATAGATAACGGAAGCGTCTCCGGAAGTTTTTCCGAAAAGGGCGCAGTTATCGATTCCCTCAACGTTTCCTATGAAAATTCGGATCTGCAACTGACCGGAATAAAAATTCCCCTCGGTGAGTTCAAATTTCTGGATGTCGCGAACATAGACGGCACGCTGAGTCTCACCAATATCGACGCCCGGGAGATGGAGGCCGTTCTTCCGGACTGCATTACAAAATCTGCCATCGCGGTGCTGAAGAATTATCTGCCGACCTTCAGGATGGAACTTTTTAAAGTTGATGTTAAAGGTTCCGTTGCGTTCGGAAACAGACCCGCCGGAGATACTCTGAAAATCGGTCACGGAATTTTCAAAATAAAGGACGCCAAAATTCCTCTCGGAAATCGTATAGTCACGAATGTTGATGCAAGCGGAACAATATCCGAAGACGGACTTGACGTCAGACTGAGCAATGCTCTCTTCGGAAAAGCAAAAATAAACCGAGGTGTATTTTTTGTGTCGAACGCGGATAATTCCTGGATAGGAAAAGTAAATGTCACCGTTCCGATAGCCAATATCGCGGCGTATGTACCGAATATTTCCGCAAAATTAGCTTCGTTGCCTTTGGAAAAACTGAATTTGAAAGGGTACGCAAATCTGGATATGAAATTGCTTCGCGTGGAAGGAGACGAATTGCCTCGCAAAGACAGTCTTCCGTTCAGAATCGTTGAGGGCGAGGGCGAAATTAAGTCGGACGGCAATACGAAGGATCTCAGACTTTCCTGGAACGGCGAAAAATTGTCCCTTGTCGGAAACATGGTTACCGGTCAAAACGAAATCAGCCTGAAACTGAATGAAAATTTGAAAAATAACTCGGGAAACAGAGAATTGGTTTTTGCTTCGAATTCCGATTTCCTGGAGGCGTCGATCCCGGGCATTACAAAAATGTGCAACGGCGATTACATTCTGAAAATAAATTCGTCCTGGAAAAATAAGCAGGAAGAGCATGATGTCAGCATGGATCTGAAAAATGCCACGATGAATATCCCGTTGATCGGCGACGTTAAGCTGAGCAAAGAGAACGGCACCTTCACCGCGCGCGTTCTGGACGACGGCAAAGGGCTCGAATTTTCAAAAATGGCGCTGGATACTCCGAACTGCAAGATTAAAGGAAAAATGACGCTGGATAAAAACGGAAAATTGACGAAGTGCTCTCTTGACAGCTTCGAAAACGGTGGAAATTCTGCGAAAATCAACCTCTTGAAAGAAAAAGATCGCATTTCTTTCTCGGCAGTCGGAGACTACATAGACGTCAGCAAGGTTTTCTCGATGCTTGATAAAACAGAAAAAGATGTGGTCGTATCCGCCTACGTGAATTTGAAAGAAGCGGCGATTACGAACAATCAGAAAATCAGAAATGTGAAGGGTACCCTCGATTGGAAGAACGGAAAAATAATAAACGGCGCCTGTTTCGGAGTGCTCGGAAAGGATACCACGTTGGCACTTAGCGCAAAAGAAATGGAGGGATCCGATGATGCACTGCTGGCGCTGTCCGCATCGAATGCCGGCGAATTCCTGAGAGAATTTAAGATCACCGATACCGTAAGCGGAGGAAGCATAAACTTCATAACAAAATCGTCAAAGAATATCGGAAAGTCGTTCTCCGGAGCTTTCGAAATGAGTGATTTCATTGTGAAAAACAATAATCAATTAACGAAATTGATATCGCTGTCATCGACGAATTGCCTGCCGAATACCGATAATTTATCGGTGGGATTCAATCTGTGCACGGGAAATTTCACGGTCACGGAAGATCGGATCACCCTCGAGGGCGGGAAAGCGATCAGTCCTACCGTGGCGATATCCTACCGCGGTTCCTATGATCGCGCGAACGATAATTTCGACGTCAGCGGAATGTCTTTACCTATGTCGGCGTTCCTGAGTAACACAAATCCGAACGGATCTTTGACCGCAAGCTACGGTATCACCGGTTCTCTCGGAGTGCCCGTGTTATCCGTAAGACCACTGAGATTCGTCAACAATGACGCCCTGAATGAAATATTCGGGAATATGCTGCCGGTGATGGTCTCCGCAGAAAACGACGGCATGGATATTATTCCGGCGGAAAACCTAAGCATCGCTCCGCAGGCCGGTACCGCCGATCCGTTTTCCCATGGAGCTTTTGACAAAAAAGCGGAAAATACAGTGAATACAATAAATACCGAAGCTCAGGGGGAAAAGAAACTGCCGAGCAAGAATATTGTCAAGGATAAATTCGGGATAAAGATAACCCGCGGAGTAAAGGATACTGCCCCTCCTAAAAAAACAGATACTGCTGAAAAATAGGGAAACTCACCCTAGCCGGCGGGTCGCAAAACCCGCCGAATCTGCACACTCGAACCGGGAAGCGAGAATTATTACCCAAGATATATACTCCCAAAAAGGACTAATATTAGACCAATTATCCTTACCACCCGTCGTATTAAATTAGGTGTTTCCTCACGTCGATGCTTCTCGCAGTGACATGAGGAAACACCTAATTTAATACGACGGGTGGTAAGCTAAAACATTGCTTTCTGTGAAGTTCAGAAAAACTGTTGTTGTTTTGGCCAAAAGCAGTTAATTTTAATTGATTGTTTTTTTTATCCGGAGGGGTTGTGTTGAAACGTTATAGTGTGTTGTTTTTGTTTGCTGCAGGGGTGTTTTCCGTAGATCAGGTGAAATGTGACGTTGAGGAGGAAGCTCCGGCGTACAATGAAATAGTTCCGATGATCGGCTGGGAGAGATATTCCGGCGATTCGGCCGTATCCCTGAAAGGATGGGTGAGGTGG
>JAISCG010000154.1 GCA_031265715.1 Holosporaceae bacterium
ACAAGAGGTTAATATGAAAGTAATGACCGTCGTCGGCACTCGCCCCGAAATTATAAAATTGGCGCAGACGATAAAAGAGTTGGATAAATTTACGGATCACATTTTGGTTCACACCGGACAAAATTTCGACTACGAACTGAACGAAATATTTTTCAGAGATCTTGAATTGAGAAAACCGGATTATTTTCTGGACGCCGTCGGAAAAAATCTTGCGTCGACAATCGGGAATATCATTGCGAAATCGGATGAAATTATGGAAAAAGAATCTCCGAACGCAATTCTTTTATACGGAGACACGAACTCCTGCCTGTCCGTAATCAGTGCAAAACGCCGAAAAATTCCGGTTTTTCACATGGAAGCCGGAAATCGCTGTTTCGATCAAAGAGTTCCGGAGGAAATTAACAGAAAAATTGTCGATCATCTTTCCGACATAAATTTGGTTATAACGGAACACGCCCGCAGATATTTAATCCGCGAAGGAATCGACCGGGAAACCGTCATAAAAACCGGTTCCTCCATGAAAGAATTGCTGAAATTTTACGCCGAAAAAATAAACTCGTCGGAAATTTTGAAAAAATTATCCCTCGAAGAAAAAAAATATTTTGTGGTTTCATCCCATCGCGAAGAAAACGTCGACGATAAACAAAATTTGGCAGACCTGGTCGATTCTCTCGACGCTCTTATAAAAGAGTACGATTATCCGATAATATTTTCGACGCATCCGAGAACAAAATCTCGACTGAATTCGATTGCCGAAAAAAATTCGAAAATTATTTTTTCAAAACCGTTCGGTTTTTTCGATTACATAAAATTACAAAAAAATGCTTTCTGCGTTCTTTCCGACAGCGGAACAATAACCGAAGAAAGTTCGATTTTGAAATTTCCCGCGCTGACGATTCGCCGGCAGCATGAACGTCCGGAAGGAATGGATGAAGGAACTTTGATTATGTGCGGATTGAAAAAAAACGACGTTCTGAAATCCGTGCGAGTTGTCACTTCCCAAAATTCCGCCGACATAAAAATTGTTGACGACTACAACGTCGAAAATGTTTCGCAGAAAATCGTGAGAATTATTTTCAGTTACACAAATTACATAAAAGAAAACGTTTGGAAAAAAGATGTTTAAAAATAAAACGCTGCTGATAACCGGGGGAACCGGCTCGTTCGGACAAAAAATGCTCCGGCATTTTTCGGAAAATACGAATATCGGTCAAATCAGAATTTTTTCGAGGGATGAAGAAAAACAGGATCGAATGAGAAGCGTTTTCAAAGATCCTCGAATTAAATATTATCTTGGCGATGTTCGAAATTTCGACTGCATAAACGACGCCGTGAAAGGTTCCGACCTCATATTTCACGCAGCGGCGCTGAAGCAGGTTCCGTCCTGCGAATTTTATCCGACGGAAGCGGTTGCGACAAACGTCACCGGCGCAAATAATCTGTTGAAGGCGGCCTGCGATAATAAAGTGAAAAATGTCATAGTGTTATCCACGGACAAAGCAGTAAATCCGATAAATGCCATGGGCATGACGAAGGCGCTCATGGAAAAAATTATGATCGCAAAATCCAGAACGGTTAATTCGGACGAAAGTGTTTTGTGCGCCACAAGATACGGAAATGTCATGGCTTCCCGGGGATCCGTAATTCCGCTGTTCGTAAAACAGTGCAAACAAAACGCTCCGATTACAGTAACCGATCCGAACATGACAAGATTTTTGATGAGCCTGGAAGAATCGATAAAACTCGTTTTATTTGCGTTCAACAACGCCGTCGGCGGAGATATTTTTGTGCAAAAAGCTCCCGCCTCCACCGTTCATGATCTTGCGAAGGCGATCAAAGAAATTTTCAATGCAAAAAATGAGATAAAAACAATAGGCACGAGGCACGGAGAAAAAGCCCACGAAACTCTTGTCGGCCGCGAAGAAATGGTGAAAGCGGAGAATCTCGGAAATTTCTACAGAATTCCGATCGATTCCGGAACTCTTAACTACGACGCTTTTTTTGTGGAAGGAAATAAAAAAATCGATTGCATCGAGGAATACACCTCCGCCAACACGGTGCGATTGTCGATTGATGAAGTAATAAAAAAACTGCTGGATCTGGATTACATCCAAGCCGAATTAAAAACCAAAGAATATGTCGGAGTATCGAAATGAAAGTGGCGATTTTCGGTACGACCGGAATGCTGGGACACGAAGTCGAGAAAATTTTTTTAGCCGAAAAATTTGAAGTTATCTCCGTGAACAGAAACAAAATTGACGCTCTATCCTGCTCCGCGGAAGATATTCGAAAACAAATCGACGGCGTTTCTCGAATCATAAATTGCGTCGGTTTAATAAAACATCGCACACAAAACGATTACGAAAAAAATGCAATCATCACTAACTCATTGTTTCCGTTCAAATTATCAGAAGCGGCAAAAACACTCGATGCAAAAGTTATTCAGATAGCAACCGACTGCGTCTACGACGGTCAAAAAGGTTTTTACACGGAAAACGATAATCACAATGCCGTCGACGTTTACGGAAAAACCAAAAGCCTCGGCGAAGTTAAATCGGATAATTTCATAAATTTAAGATGTTCGATAATCGGAAAAGAAATAAAAAACAAAACCTCTCTTTTGGAATGGTTTTTGTGTCAGCCGAAAAATGCGCGCATCAGCGGTTACCTGAATCATTTTTGGAACGGAATTACAACGACGGCATTTGCAAAAATCTGCGTCGGAATAATTCGAAACGATTTACCACCGACATGCTCGCAGCATATCGTGCCGGCCGACGTCATGTGCAAAGCAGATATGCTGCATTTATTCGGAGAAATATTCGGCAGAAAAGATATTTTCGTAGAAAATATTTCCGCCGCCGTCGGAATTAACAGAACACTGTCTACCGAAAATTCGGAAATGAACCAAAAAATTTGGAGCGCCGCCGACTACAAAAAAATTCCGACAATACGAGAAATGGTCGGAGAAATTTTGTGAAAAATGCTTCCTCCGAAAAACCGCTTTTTTTCAATACGCAAATCGGAGACAATGATCTCATCGGAAATAAATTTAACGGTCACGATCTGCACATATATCTGCGCGAACAAAATATATATTCCGATCATTTGGTATTGAACAAGCAATCGAATGATCCGCACACGTATCCGTATCCGTATCCCTTTTCAAACAAATTTGACATACTTCGGAACAGATCGTTTTTGAAATCGGACATTCTTCATCTGCATCTGATTCACAATAATGTGATTGATATTTCACTGCTGCCGATTATCACAAAATTAAAACCGACGGTGTGGACCGTACACGATCCCTGGGCTTTGAGCGGACACTGCATTCATCATTTTGATTGCGAAAAATGGAAAACCGGCTGCGGCGATTGTCCGTATCCGGATAAACCTTTCGCCATAAATTTCGACGACACCGCTCTGCAATTTGAATTAAAAAA
>JAISCG010000077.1 GCA_031265715.1 Holosporaceae bacterium
AAAGTTTCCGTCGCGGACGTTATTTCTGCAAGAATTCGTCTGCGAAAATCCGGAAAAGATTGGTTTGGATTATGTCCCTTTCATAAAGAAAAAACCGGATCGCTGAAAGTTGACCCGGATAAAGGATATTACTATTGTTTCGGATGCGGCGCTCACGGCGACGTCATAAAATTTGTGGAAGAATTTGATAAAATTACTTTTGTGGAAGCGGTCGAGCTCCTCGCAAATTTGTACGGCATTCCGCTTCCTCACAAAGAAAAAAATTTCGCAAATCCTCATAAACATATTTATGAAGCGATGACCGAGATGAAAAATTGGTTTGTACAGCAGCTGAAGGAACCGATCGGCGAAGAAGCCGCCAAATATCTCGAGTCCAGAAAAATATCGCAGGAATCCATAGAAAAATTTCAACTCGGTTTTTCTCCGAATAACAATAAGTTACTTCACTTTTTAAAAAAAGCGGGATTTTCCGAAGAAACTTTGCAAAAAACCGGAGTCTATAATAAAGGAAAATTCGGCAACGAATTATTCAACCGATACAACGGGCGCATTATCTTTCCGATTCTCGACAGTGTCGGAAAATGCGTCGGATTCGGCGGAAGAATCATACAAAAAGGGGACGCCGCAGCCAAATATATCAACTCTCCGGAAACCGAAATTTTTATAAAAAGCGATTATTTGTACGGATATTTTTTGGCTAAACGCGGAAAAACCAGACAAATCATCCTGACGGAAGGATATCTCGACGTTATCTCGATGCACCAGGCCGGATTTGACGGAGCAGTTGCGCCCATGGGAACTTCCATCAGCGAAGCGCAGATAAATATGTGTTGGAATGTCTGCGATAATCCCGTGATATCCCTCGACGGAGACAGCGCCGGCATAAAAGCATCCTACAGATGGATCGACAAAATATTGCCGTTTCTCAAAGCCGGGCGATCTTTTAAATTTGCAAAATTACCGCAGGGAGCAGATCCGAACGATTTAATATCACGCGGCCAATCCGGCGTGATAAAAGAAGCGATGGAAAACGCAACTTCTCTCTGCGATTGGATGTGGGACGGAGCTTTTTTGCTGTACCCCTCCGGAACTCCCGAGGAAAAAGCGGCGCTGATAAAAATGCTCATGGAAAAAGCGGAAACGATCCGTGATATTTCAATAAAAAAAATGTACATCCAAACGATACGACAAAACGAACGCAGTTTGTTTTACAGAAAATTCACAAACGCCCCGGTTAAAAACGAAAAAATTACTCCGATAACTTCCGCCGGCGAAAAAATTGAAAAAATATTTATTGTGGCACTCCTAAATCATCCTTATATTATTGACAGAGTCGTGGAGAGTTTTACGAAATTAGAATTCGGCAATCCCGAAATGCGGGAATTAAAAAATCGCATTCTTGATTGTTACTGGGATTGTCTAAACGGAGATCGAGAGAAGTATGTCGAAACCGTCGCCGCTTTGAAAAATGCCGTTCACTCCGATTTAAAAAGTGTTGAACTGCATGCTGCCTTCGCAAATGAAAAAGCGAGTGACGAAGATGCTCTGAACGGTTGGTTTAAAATGATCGACAGATATCACTCCGATCCCATGGTTGCCGTTGATTTACAAACTGCGGTTTCCAGTTTAAAATCCACATTTTCGGAGAACGATTGGTTGAGGTTAAAAGCTTTGAAACAAGAAATTATTTCGCGTACAGAAAAATAGGAGACCCGAATGAGCGCAGAACCCATTAAAAATATCGAAAATATTACGAAACCGGAAACCAGTTCCGAAGAAGATTTCAAGCGGTTACTTACCCTCGGAAAAGAGCGCGGCTACATCACCTATGACGAACTGAACGATTCTCTTCCAAAGGAAAAATTTTCTTCCGAAAAAATCGATGTGGCTATTTCCAGCATCAAGGATATGGGAATTCAGCTCATCGAAGCGGAAGACGCCGAAACTTTTTTGCAGGAAAGTTCTTCTGCGGCTGAAACTCCGGCCGGCGCTGAAGACGATTTGCTTCGAACCGACGATCCGGTGCGCATGTACCTGCGCGAAATGGGAAACGTTAAGCTCCTGTCCCGGGACGGCGAAATTGAACTCGCAAAAAGAATAGAACAGGGATATTTCGACGTTCTTGGCGGCCTGAGTGAAAATCCCGGAACTTTCAAAAAAATGGAACAATGGAAAAACGATCTTCAAAATCGCAAAATCATGCTGTCGGATATCATACAAATTGACGCGGGAAATTCGGATAAAGAATTGGAAGGCGGCGAAGATGCGATGCTGTCAAGCGACGACGACATCTCCGATTCCGACGACGAATTATCGGAAAACCCTCCGGAATCAAGCGTTGATGAAGAAGTCATGATATGTAATGTCATCGCTCTTTTGGAAAAGGCAATTGATCTCCACAAAAAAATCATTAAAAGAAACGGTAGCGTATCAAAATTGAAAGAGGAATTGATTACGACATTCAAAGAATTAAACATCAATCTGAAAACCATAAATAATCTCTGCGAAGGGCTGTATGCGCTAAATCGCAAACTTATAAAAGAAGAAACTAACCTGTTGAAATTCGCCCAGGATAGCGGAATAAGTCGCGAAGTTTTTTTGAAAAATTATTACGGAAACGAAACTAACGAATTATTGGAAAATTCTCTAAAAAAAAATCAAAATTGGAGAAATTTTTTCGCAGAGCATTCGAGCGACCTCAAATCTCACCGCGAATTGGTAACTGCAATTGAAAATGAAGTGCGGATGCCAGTCGCGTCATTGCGAAGAATCGTTTCCAATCTTCAAAAAGGTGAAAGAAAAGTCAGTCGCGCAAAAAAAGAAATGATCGAAGCAAACCTGCGACTGGTAATTTCCATCGCAAAAAAATACACAAATCGCGGACTGCAATTTTTGGATCTGATACAGGAGGGAAATATCGGCCTCATGAAAGCGGTCGACAAATTCGACTACCGCCGCGGATATAAATTTTCGACCTACGCGACGTGGTGGATCCGCCAGGCGATCACGCGCTCCATCGCCGATCAGGCGCGCACCATACGAATTCCGGTACACATGATCGAAACAATAAATAAAATCGTCAGAGCTTCGCGTCAGATTTTAAATGAAACCGGCCGCGAGCCGACTCCGGAAGAATTGGCCGAGCGCCTGCACATGCAAATCGATAAAGTTCGAAAAGTTTTGAAAATAGCAAAAGAGCCGATCAGTCTTGAATCTCCGATAGGAGACGAGGATGATTCTCACCTGGGAGATTTTATCGAAGATAAAAATATTGCTTTGCCGGTGGAGTCCGCGGTCAACTCAAATTTGCGCGAAACCACGACTCTTGTTTTGGCAAGCCTGACTCCGCGCGAAGAACGTGTCCTCCGGATGCGCTTCGGAATAGGAATGAACACCGATCACACCCTCGAGGAGGTCGGCCAGCAATTTTCCGTCACCCGGGAACGCATTCGGCAAATCGAAGCGAAGGCGCTGAGAAAATTGAAACATCCTAGTCGTTCGCGTAAATTGAAAAGTTTTTTGGATTCCTAGATTCAGACCAGACTTTTTGCGCAACTAAATTATTTCGAGGATTTTTTAGGAAAGACGCCTCGCAGAACCGCAGCGTACCGGATTGTACGTGAGGATTCGAGAAGCGGATTGACGACAAAAATACCGAAAGAATAACGTTTCGCAGGAAGTCTGTTACGAGACATTTTTCAAAATCACATAGAACGCCCCCTGCCCTCCGTGCCGAATATCGGACTGAGAGCAGGAGACTATGTAATTTCCGAATAAATTTTTGACCCACTCCTGAAAAGATGCGCGAAGAACCGTTTTTTTCAAAGCATTTCCCCCGGTTATCACGATTACTTTTTTTACGTTTTCAAGTTGGCAGCGCGAGAAAAAAGACAGCAATTTCTCAAAAGCCTCGTCCCGGGTTAATCCGTGCAGATCGATTGTTCTCTCGGCAACAAATTTCCTGTAATTTTTTTTGCTCATTTGATGCAATTCGCTTTCCGCCAGGTTAAACAAACCCGAATCGGGAAAATTTCGCGCAATAGGTTTTGATTTTTTATGAATTATGGTAACGTGTTTCACATTGATAGGTTTTACGTCCGTTACGTAATCTTTCATCGTTTTTGAGCACAAAGTAAAAACTCCCAAGGGGACTCATGAATTATAGCACGGTAAAAATTTATAAATCTATAGTGCTTTTTCCGCTCATGCTGTTGGTTGCCTGCTCGACTAACGATGAAAAATACGGAAAATACTGGCATTCCGGCAGTGAACGACCGTACATAATCAACGGAGTTAAATATTATCCGCAGATTCATTATCAATACACCGCGGTCGGAGAGGCAAGTTGGTACGGATACGATTGCCACGGCAAACCCACTGCAACCGGCCGGCGATTCGATAAAAATAATCTGACGGCAGCACATCGGACCCTGCCCCTGCCCTCCGTGGTTATTGTGGAAAATTTACAAAATCACAAAAAAGTAAAATTGCTCGTCAATGACAGAGGTCCATTCGCAAAAACTCACAGAAGAATCATAGACGTATCTCAGAAAGCCGCCGAACTTCTCGGATTCCGCCCCAGAGGCTTCACAAAAGTCAAAGTCACGTGTTTGCCGAAAGAAAGTCAGTTGGCGGCCATAGCCTATCGAAGAAAACCGTATCCGTCTAAACATTAATATAAAAAATATTAAACTTTATCAATAAAAGAGTTGCTTTCTTTATTCATAATGGTATACACTCCCTGGCGTAGCGCATTTTTACAAACAAATATTGGGAAAAAGAAAATGAAAAAAAACCACATCGGACTGAAAGTATTTTTGACTGCAGCCTCTGTTTTATCGACAATCGGGGCGAGCAATTCGTTGGAATTGTGTAAAGCTATCCTTTGCAGGGATATTGATAGGGCCCAAATTCTGATAAATTACGGTGCAGATGTTAACGAGATCAATCGCTACGGTAATTCTCTGTTGCACGAAGCCATCGCATATGGGGATAGTTGTGTTAATATGGCTGTGCTTCTGATAATGCGTGGAGCATGCGTCAATGTACCGGGTTCAAATAAAGACACTCCGTTGCATTTCGCTGCTCAGTTGCCTCAGTCTCCCCAAAATAGGGCGTTGATTGATTTTTTGATACAAAATGGAGCATGTGTTAACATACGCAACCATAGTGGCGAAACCCCAATATACTCTGCTGTTTTTTCGGGAAATATATGGGCGATCAAATTACTGATAAAAGGCGGTGCAAATTTTAACATACCCGATAACGAAGGTATAACTCCGTTGGGTAGAGCTATTCTACTCGAAAGAGATAGAGCTATTCTACTCGAAAGAGATAGAGATGGAGATGGAGATGGAGATGGTGTAGCAGCCTTTCTGATAGAAATTGGCGCTATATTCACTCACTACTCGCTAGAGTGATATACCCAATCAAGATGAGAAAGAGGATTTTTTAAGGATCTGAGGTTGCTCGATGTTGTTTTTTCCGAAGACGATTTCGTATTTTACTCAATTCTTCCTCATATTCCTATATCTTATTCACGAGGGGTATATTTATAAAGAACGACATTTGGTCGAAATTTTTTTTAGTAAAATAAAACACTTCAGAGGAGTTTTCTCAAGATTTTGTAAAACTTCCTCATTTTTTATGTCTTTCTTGCAAATTGCGAGCACACTGATATGGCTACGATAATTTCGCTAACAGGACACCTAAGGGAAAGAAAAAAAGGTCGCTATCATCGCTTGTATGCGAAAAATGATTGTGCAGCTGAATGCTATTTTGAAGAGGGGGTATGCTTTACGTTAGCTTTGCTCGCGGGTACGCGCAGTGCATTAAGTGAATAGATCACACGACCGTCGAGAAAAACGGCTTTGAAATGAAGGAATTTCACGCATGGGAGCGAAAATCGAAGCATCCTTCGGCAGGCATTTTTGAGGCGGCAACGGCGGAAAATTCGAAGAAATTTCTGACGAATCTCCACAAAAAGGATCCGTTCATGCTTGAATGGGCGATTGAAATTTCAGGCAAAAAAAGATCCGACGGGCGGCAAGGGGAAATCTGGCGGACGGTAAGCTCAAAAAAACAATTTAGCTATTGAATTTGTTGTTTTTTGGCGTAGAATATGCCCTTATAATTCGTATTTTTGATAAACTGGGGTTTTTATGTCTAAAAAAATGGGATTCGGTGCCGTCCTGGCCATCGTGTTCGGGAGCCAGATCGGTTCCGGAATATTCGTGCTGCCGGCAACTTTGGCTCCGTTCGGAATGTTCGGAGTTTTCGGCTGGGCATTTGCCGGGCTGGGCGCCATGTTGTTGGCGTTTGTTTTCGCTGATCTGTGCTCGAAATTCCCCAAAACCGGAGGTCCGCACGTCTATGTCGAGCAGGTTTTCGGAAGGCTGGCGGGATTTTTCACCGGATGGACCTACTGGCTCGTATCCTGGACCAGCACTTCGGTTGTGATCATTGCCGCCGTCGCGAGTTTGAGCGCATTTTTCGGAAATACCGATTGCAAATACCTGTACCTGTTCCTCGAGATACTTTTGCTGGGGGTAATCACCGCCATCAATTGCAAGAGCGTCGGGCTGGCTGGAAGAGTGGAATCCGTTCTCGCTCTGCTGAAATTCATTCCGTTTGTTCTGGTGCCGGCCGTTCTTTTTTTCCATTTTGATGCGAAAAATATAGAACTTTCCCCGAAATGTGCGGATCTCTCGGTGATCAAATTAATAATAGCGGTAACGATGGAATCGTTCTGGGGATTCATCGGGGTCGAATGCGCGACAGCTCCAGCCGGCGCGGTGGAAAATCCGTCAAAAACCATCCCGCGAGCCATAATAATCGGAACATTCGGAGTTGCGATGATTTACTTCATCAACAACTTGTCCGTCATGGGTGTGATTCCCGGAGATGTTTTGGCAGCCAGCAAATCACCCTATGTGGATGCAATAAATCTGATACTCGGGAAAAATTTGTCGCTGATCGTGTCCGCCGTTACGTTCATCATAATGCTTGGAACGTCAAATGCCTGGACCCTGGCCTCGGCGCAAATTTCCCTCGGACTCGCCCAGGAAAAACTGCTGCCGGATTTTTTCGGTAAAAAAAGTAAAGAATCGGCTCCCTACGTCAGCGTGCTG
>JAISCG010000105.1 GCA_031265715.1 Holosporaceae bacterium
TTAGTGTTTTACCGGTACAAAGAAACGATAAAGGACTGTGTTGCTCCGCCGCCTCCGGAAGCTCAAAAAATACACCTCAATGACTGATATTTCAAATAAAAAGGCGAACAAAATTTAGAATGGGGATCTAAAGGTTCGCCGAATGTGGATAAATCCTTCTTTTCCCCTCAAACTTAGAAAGCAGAAAAACATTATCTTTTTTTCTATGTCAACCTCAACTGTTTTCCAAAGTATTTATCATACTTTTCTAATAAAAAGATTTCAAACTACACCAACATTAAAAGTTGCTAAAGCAGTTCGCACTAAAGTGCAAGGTTTGTCACCGACCCATGGAAAAAAAAGCTCCGTTTAGGATTTTGTCTGTGCAGGTGGACGGAGGCTCTGAATTTAGAGCAGAATTTGAGGAAGCCTGCCGAGTTTTAAAGATTCCGCTCATTGTTTTGCCGCCCGCAAACCCGAAGTATAACGGAGGCGTCGAGCGCTCTAATCGCACTTTCCGAGAGGAATTTTGGGCGAAGGATTTCCCGACGCTGCCGATTGAAGAAATGAATGATGATCTGCAAAAATATGTCGAAAAATATAACAACTTTCGACCGCATAATTGCTTGCACGGCATGCCCCCAATGGAGTACATTGACTCAACCTATGGGAGACATAATCAGTCTCATATGTCATGAACTATTACAATAGAGTTTCATCTGGCGTTCTCAAATGTTTTTTGATACACTTTCGCCGGATTGCAGATCAGATATTTCAAAATGATTTGTTTTTTTGTGGAGAGTGTAGGTCGTGGCAGGTAATTGTAGCATTCATGAGTTGACTGTTTTTGTTTTGGCATGTTTTGTGGGGTACTACGTTGTTTGGAGAGTAACTCCGGCGCTGCATGCTCCTCTCATGGCCGTAACCAACGCTATTTCCAGCGTTATTATCATCGGCGCCATTTTCGCTGCAATGCAGTCTTTTTATCAAAATTCAAGAATTTTCGGACTTATTGCCGTTTTTCTGGCCTCCGTAAACATTTTCGGAGGGTTTGCGGTTACCCGCCGAATGCTGAATATGTTCCAAAAAAAATAGGAAAACAAATATGGCGGCAATACAAGCAAATGCAGTGAATATACTTTATCTGACGGCGGCGATTTGTTTTATTTTTTCTCTGAAGGGGTTGTCCTCCCCGGAAAGTGCGCACGGCGGCAACGGCTACGGCATTTCCGGAATGATTTTCGCCTGCATTGCCGCGTATTTGTGCACGAACTGCACGCCGATCGATTTCGCTTTTCAGCTTACGGTTTTGACGATAATAATCGGCGGAACAATCGGAATTTCCATAGCCCAAAATATTTCCATGACGTCTCTTCCGCAGATGATTGCCGGATTTCACAGTTTGGTGGGATTGGCGGCGGTTTTGATAGCGTTTTCCGTATATTACGCTCCGTGGTTGTTCGAAATTGTTCCGCCCGGCAGCGCGGCAGTGCCGGCTTCCTCCTTCGCGGAAATGAGCATCGGAGCCGCCATCGGAGCGATAACTTTTTCCGGATCCGTTGTCGCTTTTTTGAAGTTACACGGAATATATAAAGGACACAGAATTCCTCTTTCTCTGAATGCGTTTTTGTGCTCGTCCATTGTTTGTCTGATCGTATATTTTGTAACGACGAAAAGCAGCACGGTTTTTCTGCTGCTGACAATTTTAGCTTTTATTTTCGGAGCCGCTCTGATAATGCCGGTCGGCGGTGCGGACATGCCGGTCGTGGTGTCGATGCTGAATTCCTATTCCGGCTGGGCGGCATCCGGGATCGGCTTTACACTGCACAACGATCTTCTCATCATTACCGGGGCGCTGGTGGGAGCAAGCGGAGCAATCCTCAGTTACATAATGTGTAAAGGAATGAATCGATCGCTGATCAACGTAATTTTCACTCCCGAGCCGAGTGTTGCCTCCCCGGATGCCGCGACGGAAATCAAACCGTTCAAGCAGGGATCGCCGGAAGACGCCGCTTTCATTTTGAAAAATGCCGCCTCCGTGATTGTGGTTCCCGGGTACGGCATGGCGACGTCCCAGGCGCAACATGCTCTGCGGGAAATGGTTGACCTGCTGAAAAAACAGGGCATCAACGTAAAATACGCTATTCATCCGGTGGCGGGACGCATGCCGGGACATATGAACGTTCTCCTGGCGGAAGCAAACGTCCCCTACGAAGAAGTTTTTGAACTCGATGAAATTAACAGAGATTTTTCCTGCTGCGACGTTGCCTACGTTATCGGAGCAAACGATGTCACAAATCCCGCAGCCAAAAAAAATCCGGGAAGTTCCATCTACGGAATGCCGATTTTAGATGTGGAAAAAGCAAAAGTAATTATGTTTTTGAAAAGATCGATGGGAACCGGGTACGCCGGAGTCGATAACGAATTGTTTTATTCGCAAAATACGATGATGCTCCTCGGAGACGCCAAAAAAACGACAGAGGCTGTCGTAAAGGCGATCTGACTCGCGTTCTGACGATGACTGCTGCGCTTTTCGGTAGCCGAAAGCTACTCAAAATCGACTGGATTTTTGATGAGAAAGGGGAGGGGAGAGACTGCATTGCGTGCTGCTGCCGGAGCGGAAAATAACGATTAAAAAGACTGAAAGATGAAGCGACGTCTGGCCAGCCGGTTTTTTTTATATTTTTTTAAAAAAAGTTGTTTTTTTATTTGTTATGTTATATACAACGATTGTTAGAATGGAAATAGGGAATTACAAATGAAAAAAAATCATACTGAGTTGAAAGTGCTTTTAGGTGCGTTTTTTGTTTTATCGGCAGTTGAGCAGGCCGGTTCGCTGGTGGTGTTGTGTCCGGCTCCTTGGTTTAAACATGCAGGAGAGGCCGCATCGTTCGAAACAAACTTCGGAATAAACCGTGAATTGTTAAAAACAGGTCAGAATTCTTGGGTGAATTGGGCTACCTGGAATAACGAGAAGCCTTTGGTCTACTCTTCAGTAAGATATGATGGCAACGATGTTAATAGCATCGATTGTTACGGTAGAACTCCGGTGCACATAGCTGCCTACTTAAAGGATAAAGACATGGTCATATTTCTGATAAATGAAGGTGCAAATGTTTTTGCGATCGGCAACAGTAGGAAACTTCTGTTACTTGATCTTGATATCTGGAGAAATGGAGAAGGGATGCTCGATTTTCTGGTAGGAGAATGCGGCGTAAATATTAATGGGGTCAAAGATGGAGAAACTCCGTTGGATATCGCTGTCCGGTTAAGAGATGAAAACGCTATCTACCTTCTGCGAAGTCGCGGCGCAAAACGTCTCTGCGAGCTATAGCTTTAGGAACACTTCTTGTAAAAAAAACCGAAAAGATGTCGCGGCATCTGATCGGTTTTTTTTGCAACTTTTTCTCTTACCCCCCGCCGTATTAAATTGAGCGTTTCCTCACGTCATTGCGAGGACTCAAATTCAAGTAAATTTAAAATCCGGATTGCCATGTTGTGCCGCGTTTTTTTTGCATCGTTTTGAATTGTGAACGCTGCCCGACGGGCATTTTTGAAAAAGTCCTTTTTACTTTTGCAGTCCCCATGCTCCTCAATTTCGCGCTTCAGTGCGCCGTTAAAATATTCGTCCGGATTTCACTCCGGTGAATAAGACAGCAAATAACGTTCCGAGAGAAGCTGTCGCGTCGCTTGGTCCTCAATATAACTTGGTACAAATATCTCACTTTGAGAATCTAGAATATATTGAACATCCACCGGCGACACTCCCGCCACAATCATAATCGCAAACATTTGACTCGTCGAATCATGACTAGAAGGACATTCTCTGCACTTTTTAATTTTGTCAATTCTCCCAACTACCTCTTCTTTGACTGATTCACGCACAAACGGTAATATTTCTTCGAACTTTCTTGTTCTCATCGCAAAGCCACTTCGCAAAACTAATCAAGCAGTACATGCAGAGCAATTCCGGCACAAAATCTATCAATTGCATTATGAACAGAGCTTTTATATATTACAATTGATTTAATGATGAGTGTATTATGGAACATGTGAAAGTTATATTACTGCAAAAAGTTTCCGGGTTGGGATACATCGGGGACGTCGTTAACGTAAAGCCGGGATTCGCGCGGAATTACCTGCTGCCGAAGAAAATTGCGCTGCGAGCGACGAATGAAAATTTAAAGTATTTTCAGGATAAAAAGACGCAAATTGAAGCGATGAATGCGGAGGGCAAAGTCGAAGCTCAAAAAATTGCGGAAAAAATGCAAGATGTGTCGGTGTTGATTGTTCGCCAGGCGAGCGACAAGGGGCATCTGTACGGATCCGTCACAGGTAGGGATATTGCGGCGGCGATCAAAGTTGCAGGTTTCACCGTTACTGCCGGTCAGGTTAATCTGAACGCTCCGATAAAAACGCTGGGATTGTACGACATTTCGGTTGATTTGCATCCCGAGGTATCCGTTCCGGTGAAGCTGAGCGTTGCAAAAACCGAGGAAGAGGCACAGTCGCAAATTGCGGAAACCGTGACCGTTGTGGAAAATTCCGCGGCATGAAGCAGGTTTTAACTTCCGAAGATCTGAATTTTTTGGAAGAAAAATTGAGGGAGTCCTCTCCGGCTCCCTGGAGTATCAGAGAGGACGAATCGGCGGACACGGCCTGGGTTGTTCCGAGCACAGACGGAAATCCGATAGCTCTCTTTGATTACGGAAGTCGCGAGCGAAATCGTGCGGACGCCTGCTTTTTTGTATCCGCGCGAAATTATATGGATGTTATGATCGAAGAAATAAAAAGTTTGAGAAAAAGAGTTCTTGAATTAATTCAATCAAATAACATTGAAGTTCAAAAACGCATGGATGTGCAAACCGAATTGGCGGAACTGAAAAAGGTACTAAGAAAAGAAAATGAGTCCGATTAGGTTTATCTTTGGCGATCCTTTAAAAACTGAGAATTTAGCATCGGAGAGACTGACGAAAATCAAGGCGCTCGCCATTTTTTCGTCGGATATTCTGTCGTCGGTTGCCTACGCCACCGAAGAAATTTTGTTGGCGCTCGGGATATTATTTTCCTGCGCATTTTCATTGCCGATCGCCGGAACAATTATCGGATTATTATTCGTAATCGTCGCTTCCTACTGGCAAACGATCGAGGCCTATCCGAACAGCGGCGGCGCATTCATCGTCGCAAAAGAAAATCTCGGAGAATTTTTCGGATTGCTGGCCGGATCCGCGCTTTTGATAGATTATACATTGACGGTTGCGGTGAGTTTATCTGCCGGGGCGAATGCGATTGTATCGGCGTTTCCGTCTCTGGGAGACCACGTCGTCACGATATGTCTCTGCGTGCTTGTGCTGGTGGTCGTCTCAAATTTGCGCGGATCCAGAGAATCGGCCGATATTCTCTCGGTTCCGACCTATTTTTTCATAGGTTTGGTGTTGATTATGATAACCTGCGGCGTTTTTTCGTCGGATTCTGTCCCGAAACTGCCGCAAAAACCGCCGTCGAACGAATCGTTTCTTTTAATTTTGGTCGTGATTTTGCGGTCGTTCGCCTCCGGATGTTCCGTGCTGACGGGAATTGATACCATCGCCAGCGGTGTAACGGCCTTCAAAAAACCTCAGTATAAAAATGCGCAAATTACGCTTTTATTTATGGCCGTAATTTTGGCGTCCATGTTTTTGGGGATCACGTTTTTGGCGCACAAATACGCGATCGTGCCGTCGGAAAGTGAAACCGTCATTTCACAGATCGCAAAAAATGTGTTCGGAAGCGGCGTTCTGTACTACGGAATGCAATTTGCGACAGCCTGCATTTTATTTTTGGCGGCGAACACGTCGTTTTCCGGTTTTCCGCGACTGGCCGGCATTCTGGCGAAGGAAAAATACATTCCGACGCGATTTGCAAAGCTCGGAGATCGTCTGGCATTCAGCAACGGAATCGTATTTTTGGCGTTGATGGCGACATTTCTCATAGTTATATTTAAAGGAGACTCTCATTCGCTGATTCCTCTGTATTCCATCGGAGTTTTCACGTCGTTCGTTCTTTCCCAGGCGGGAATGGTGAAGCATTGGCTGAGAAATCGCGGGAAAAATTGGTATCTGAAAACCGCTCTCAATGCTTTCGGATCTTTGGTAAGTTTCATCACTCTGCTCATTATTATTGACAGCAAATTTATGAACGGAGCGTGGATCATCCTTATTTTAATTCCGATTTTATTTTGCGCATTCAAAAAAGTTAATCGTCGCTACGCGGCCACCGACACGGAGCTGGATCTCAAAAACGGAAATGTCGGATATTTGCTCGGACCGGTGAAAAACGCTCAGTCGAAGGTAATCGTTCCGGTTTCACGCATTCACAAGGGAACGTTGGCTGCGCTGAAATTTGCGGCGTCTCTATCCGATGACGTTTTGGCGGTGGCCGTAAATATCGATCAAAAAGAAATCGATCGGCTGAAACTCACCTGGAGATCGATGGATTTTTCCATGCCCTTGGTGGTGCTCGCTTCGCCATATCGCTCCGTGGTAAATCCGTTTTTGGATTTTCTCTACGAGCAGGACGAGCGCGATCCGGAAAAAGGAAAAACAATCGTGGTCATGCCGAGTTTTGTGCCGGGAAAATTTTGGCAGAATATTCTGCACAACCAAACTGCGACGATATTTAAAACAGCTCTGTTGTACAGAAAACAGAAGAGCGAGCAAACCCGCATAATCGTAGAAATTCCGTATCAGATGAGGATAACCGATGCTTGACGAATCGCCTGCAAAAGATAGAACGACTCAAATTGTCGCGGTTATTAATCAGAAAGGGGGAGTCGGAAAAACGACCACCGTCGTGAATTTGGCCACGGCCGTTGCGGCTGTCGGCAAAGAGGTGCTGGTTATAGATCTCGATCCCCAGGGAAATGCCACCACCGGATTTGGAATTCCGAAAGGGCGGGGATTGCAGAGCAGCTACGGCGTTTTGCTCGGACTGACGGATCCCCAGGAAGTCATTCGGAAAACGTACATCAAAGGACTTCACATTATTTCTTCCACGATTGACTTGTCCGCGGCGGAAGTGGAGCTCTTTTCCCAAAAAGATCGCGACAGCAAACTCAAACAATCAATTTCCGGTCTCGATTACGATTACATTTTTATAGATTGTCCTCCGGGATTCGGTTTGATTAATATAAATGCGCTGAACGCGTCGAACAAAATCGTTATTCCGCTGCAGTGCGAATTTTATGCGCTGGAGGGATTGGCGCAGCTGTTCGGCACGATTCAAAGTGTCCGGAATACCATTAACAAAAAACTGATTGTTTCCGGAATTTTACTCACGATGTATGATCGCAGAAACAGTTTGAGTTCCGTTGTCGCCGCGGATGTGCGAACGCATTTTAAAAATCTGGTTTTTAACACGGTCATTCCGAGAAATGTCAGGATCAGCGAATCTTCTTCCCACGGAAAACCGGTAATTTTGTATGATATAAAATCATCGGGAGCAATTTCTTACATAGAACTTGCGAGGGAATTTTTAAGCAGGGAGGCCCAATGACAGAAAAAAGTTTAGGGAGGGGGTTGTCGGCGTTTCTTGATTTTTCCGAGCAAAATTCGGAAAATCCGGGGAGGGAAATTTTAAAAATCAACGTCGACAGCATAATTCCGAATCCGTTTCAGCCGCGAAAAACTTTTGATGAGGAGAGTTTGAATTCTCTGGCCGAGTCCATAAAAAGAAACGGCGTTTTGCAGCCGATTCTTGTCCTGAAATCGGATAACGAAAATTATCGGCTGATAGCCGGGGAACGAAGGCTTCGGGCTTCCAAAATTGCCGGAATTATGGAAATTCCCGCAATCGTTACGGAAATGAGCAGTGAAGATCAGCTGGAAATTGCGATTATCGAAAATATTCAGAGGGAAAATCTGAATCCTCTGGACGAAGCCCGGGCCTACAAACAACTGATGGATGAGTTTCATCATACCCAGGAAGAATTATCCGGAATTTTGGGAAAAAGTCGCAGTCACATCGCGAATATGTTGCGACTGCTGACGCTGCCCGACGAAATTAAAGATCTGGTCAGATCCGGGAAGCTCAGCTGCGGTCATGCTCGAGCTCTCGTCGGCGCGGAGGACGCAATTTCGGTCGCCGATTTGGCGGTGAGCGAGTCGATGAACGTTCGGGAAATCGAAAAATTGATAAAACAGCGGAAACAACCGAGGGCGAATAAAGAGGATTCGGAAATTACTCATTTAGCAGAGCAAATTTCGTCTTTGGTCGGCCTGAAATCCGGCATAAAATTGAAAGGAAACGGCGGCGTCGTAGAAATAAATTTCGGCAATTTTGAAGAGTTGGATTTTTTGATTCGCAAATTGAACGGCTAGTTATGAGTATAGTAAAAAATACTTTTGTTGTGGGAGTTTTCACTCTTTTCAGCAGGCTCATCGGATTTATTCGAGAATGCATAATGGCGTTTTGTCTGGGCGCCGGAATGTATTCGGATGCTTTGCTGGTGGCTCTTCGAATAGCAAATTTATTCCGGAGGATTTTCGCGGAGGGAGCATTTAACGCATCTTTTCTGCCGCGTTTTTCAAAAATACTCAATAAAGAAGGGAAAGATGCGGCGAACGTTGTTCTGTCGGACGTTTTCAGTATGTTGATGCTGATTTTGATTCCGTTTTCCGTCATTATTATCATATTTTTTCCGTCGGTTTTGAGATTGCTGCTTTCCGGTTTTGATGAACTCGGCGAAAAATTTGCCCTGACGGTGCTTCTCGGAAGAATTTGTTTTCCGTATTTGATTTTCATCTCGATGGCGTCGCTTTTTTGCGGCGTGATGAACAGCATCAACAAATTTGCGCTTTCGTCGGCGGTGTATTCCATGCTGAGTATTTTTACGATTTCCGGATTACTTATCGGATATTTTTTTGATTTGTCCCGCTGCGTAACCTCAAATATCACAGCGTGGTGCGTATTGCTTTCCGGAGCGGCGCAATCCTGTCTTTTATTTGTGTCCGTCGTTGATCACGGATTTAAAATACGATTTAATTTTCACTGCGTCAGCGATTCCGTAAAAAAAATCATGAAAAATATGGTTAACGGAATCATAGGCGCCGGAGTGTGGCAGCTGAATTTGTTCGTCGACATGACCATTTCGTCGTATTTGCCGACCGGAACCATTACCTGCATTAATCTTGCGGATCGTCTGAATCAATTTCCGCTGGGAACGCTCGGGATAGCGCTGAGCACGGCGCTTCTGCCTTCGCTTTCGAAACACCTGGGGCGCCGGGATTACGATAAAGTTGTGCAGGAGATGGAGCACGGACTGGCATTTTCTTTTTTTCTCACCCTTTTTGCGACGTCCGTGTTAATTTCGTTGAGCGAACAATCGGTGTCCGTGGCTTTTCAGCGGGGAATGTTTGAAGCCTCCCACGTGCGCATAACCGCCGACGCCGTTCTGGGATTTGCGGTCGGATTGCCGGCGTATGTTCTGACGAAGGTGTTTTCCTCTCTGTATTTTGCGGCGGGAGATACAAAATCTCCGGTGATTTTCGGAATAGTTTCGGTTGTGTTGAATATAATATTTTTGATATTGCTTGTTCCCTTTTTTAAATATTTCGGATTGGCTTTGTGCACGTCGTTGTCGGCCGTTTCCAATGCCGGAATGCTGATATATTTTTCGGGTAAAAAAGTTCCGCTGAAATTTTCAAAAAATTTTTGGATGAAAATTATATCGCAGTCGGCGGCGACATTGGCGACGTGTTTTACTTTATCTCAACTTTCCGACATTTTTTGGGATCCGAATTTTGCAGCAAAATCAATCGCTTGGTTAGTGTATTTTTTATTTGTGATTTGTGCGGTGATCGTATTTTTCCTGACTGCCGTCGCGTGCATGTATATAAGCGGACAGGATCGGTGGAAACTTTGGAAGAAAAGCGCCTGGTAGTCCCGGTTTTCAAACTTTTATAAGTTGCTATTAATGAAGAGATGTGTAGAATCTGCTTGATCAAAAGTACAACCTTAAGGTAAGTATTGGCGTTGTTTACTTTTGTAAAATTTAAATACCGGAAGCAGTAATGAGATGAGAAAAAACGTCAACGGAATAATTTTTACCACAAGAGAAATTGACGTTATCGCTTGTATTGCAAACGGGAGATCCTCCAAAGCAGTCGCTTCTCTGCTCAAAATATCTCCCCACACCGTCAGTGTTCATATAAAAAACATAGGTAAAAAGATAGGTTGTTCATCCCAAAATGATATCATTAATTTCATAGAAAAATCGGATCAATATTCCGCCATTCATGAATATTATGTGCAGTTGATTCATGGAAATTTGATAAAACCGATCAATAAATCGGCAAATTATAAAACCGACGATTCGCCTGTGAGAATTTTGATCGGTTTGGCGGCGGCCGTAATTTTTATCGGAGTAATAATTATATTTTTACTGCAAATAACAAATAAGTATCACATCAGACCGAACGTGCCGTTTATCACGGACAGTGTATTTGTAGATCGCGAAGATATTTTGAAAAAAATAGAAAATTCTTTCAATGAAAGTGACGACATAAAGATTGCGGTTTTGGTCGGTCAGGGCGGATCCGGGAAAACAACAATTGCGAGGCGGTATTTATTTTCCCAAAAAGATGACGTTATCTGGGAAATAAACGCGGAAAATGAGGCGGGCATCAGGTTTTCGCTCGATAATCTCGCAAATCTCCTGGCCCAAACAAAAGAACAAAAAGAAGAATTGGATTTTATAAAATCCATTGTCGGAGATGATACCCGATACACTAAGCTCGTGTTTTTTATCGCAAAAATTTTAAAAAGTGCAAACGGGTGGGTTATGCTTTTTGAAAACGTCAACGATTTCGGCATAATCAAAAATTATTTTCCGAATGATTATCGAATATGGGGACGCGGAAAAATTATCGTTACGAGTCGCAACGCGAATATCAAAAACATTGCGTTTCTCAATGAAAAAAATATCGTGGATATCGGAACTCTGGATCAAGAAAAGAAAGAAAAACTTTTTATGAACATAGTCGGGAACAGTAAAACAGTCCAAACGGATGAAGCAAAAAAAGCTCTTCGAAATTTTCTGAACAACATTCTTTCCTTTCCGCTGGATGTTTCGGCCGCGGCTTATTATATAAAGAGTTCCGGAGTGTCCTACGACGAATATTTGAAAAAAATCAAAATTCGAGATGAAATATTCGATAATTCCCAGAGCAAACTGCTGAGGGAAAATTTGAATTATAAAAAAACCCGGTACAGTATAATTACCTCCGTTTTGGATGATATTATCGGGCATCGTCCGGAATATAAAAAAATATGGCTGATGATATGTCTTCTGGATTCCGACGATATCCCGAAGGATTTTCTGAAAACTCCGGAATGCGACACAATAACGGACGCGTTCATTCATAATCTTCTGGAACACTCTCTGATAATTGATAACGGAGACACTTTCGGCATACACAGAATAACCCAGGAAATCGGCCTTCAATATATTGAAGAAAAATTGAGTGATTTCGAAAAAATAAAATACTCGGATGAAATTGTTAATCGGATGAGCTGCTGTGAAAAAATCGCCTGTCGATTCTACGAAGGACAGGACAGTTCCACGATTTTTGGCGATCGTGTTAAAACCGCTCGGCACCTGCAATCGATAATGCGAAAAATACAAAAATTAAATTTCGCGGAAAATAAAAAAAGGGAATACGACCTAAAACTCGGTCTGGCTCTTTTTCATTGTTTCGAAAATTTAAAAACAACGGAATTTATTCAAGAATTTGCAGAAAAAATTATACGTCAAAACGAATCCGAAAATGTTTTGAAAGATACGGATCTTGCGGTGTTGCTGGAAATATGCGCGAGCAAATGTATTTGTTCGGAAAAAATTGATGACGCAAAAAAATATCTTTCCCGGAGTATGACTCTGTGCAAAAAGCTGAAATTTAACAACTGCATTCGTGTTTTTTGTCTTTCGGATTGCGCCGCACTGGCTGTTCTTGAAAAAAATTATGATGAAGCCGAAAAATATTTAAAAGAAGCGCGGCAACTTTTAAAAAATTTTCAAAAATCCTGGCAATTGCAAACTGCCGTCAGAATTTTTAAAAGATACTGCGATTGTTACAAAAACTGCTCCGAGCAATCGGAAGAAAAACTTCGCTGCATTGTAGAGTTCGGAGCGGAAATATTAAAAGTACTTGACGTCAATCGGATTTTTCATGCCGATTCCATCTTTCTCATAAAAAAAGAAACAGCCGAGCTTTGCAAAAAAATCGAAAACGCAAAACATTTACCACCCGTCGCATTAAATTAGGTGTTTCATTTCCATGGGGCCGGGTATAAACCTTACGCTTTAGCGTGAATTGCTTTAGCATCTCAGTAGTTGTAAGCTGAGGCATGAATAATGCTCGAGAAAGATATGCTAAAGGTGCCCATACGG
>JAISCG010000011.1 GCA_031265715.1 Holosporaceae bacterium
GTGAAAAGCAACAAAACGTTCCGCTTCACAACCGGAGGCCGTCCGGATTTTTTCGCAGAGTCTCCGATCGTTTTCAGAGGACTGTGTCCGAAAATCCCCGCTAATTGGATTATTTCAAGAGTCGAACATACGCTGAGCGGTGGCGGCTTTCATACTTCAGTGGATTGCGCGAATAATTTTGAGGAAAAAGTTAATGAAAGGTAAACGCCGGTTAAAAAAGAGTTAATAAAAGTTAACAAATAGTAAATAAATGTTAAAAAAGTGTAAAGATATGGAGAATCTTATGTACAGCAGTAAATTTTTGAAAGCTTTCGATTATGTGATGCGTCACGAGGGCGGATATTCCAACGATCCGCAAGATCCCGGAGGTGAAACGCACTACGGTATCTCAAAACGCAGTTATCCGAATTTGGATATCAAAAAATTGACGCGCGACCAAGCTCGACAAATATATTTCGTCGATTTTTGGATGAAAGCCAAATGCGAAGACATTACCGATGAGAATATCGCGGCAAAGATGTTTGATCTGTGCGTGAATATGGGAATTGCGCAGGCGGTTAAACTGATACAGAGGGCGTTGCGGGCGGCTGGGTGTCCGGTTACAGAGGATGGTCTTATCGGATCCGAAACATTGGCAGCTATCAACAAAGCCGATCCTTCAGATTTGCTTGCAGCTCTGAAATCTGAAGCGGCCGGCTACTACAGACTGGTTGCGAAGATAAACCCGACGCAACAAAGGTTTATCGAGGGTTGGTTGTTGCGTGCATACAGTTAAAAAGGAGGAAAATATTATGAAGGACTTAATTTTGAGCGAAAAAACCAAGGGAATTGTCGCAATCGTTGCGGCCGTGGTGATGTATTTTACCGAAGATCACATCGATCGCATTATCGAAAGCTTGCTTGGAGTTTACGGCATTACCGTGCTTACGCTGCGGAAAAAATCCGAATAATTGATAATTTTTCTAATGGTAAAAAAATAAATCTCGCCATAGAGCTCGTACAGCGCTTTCTTGAGGCTTTGACATATAAAACTATGTCAAAAATCAAACGGCATTGTACGGGCTTTATTTCGCATTTTTGATAATATGGTCTATAAACACTCCGATTTATCGTCTAAAAAGACAAAACTGATCCGATTTATATAGGTGATTGCAATTTCTGCGTGCCAAATTGTGACCACATACACTCTCATAACTACGAAGGTAAGAGGGGCACTGCTCGAAAAGAAGCAGGCTTTTCTGTGTTCATAAAATTTGAAGCAGGCTTTTCTGTGTTCATAAAATTTTATGAAACGACCGTGGTGGTAAACCTATGTACCTTTCATTGATGACTTTGTTTGTATACAATTATAAATTGTACATATAGAGGTTGCCATGACTACTGAAAGATACGTAAGGTGGGCGAAGGAGGCGGATGAGTTTTGGAAAACCGCCCGTGACGGTGACGTTGTTTTGGACGTTGTTGTTTCCTATTCCTGTAAAAGTCAATCGGGGGAGGGGTTTGAGGAGCTTGTTAACTCGATCAACAATAATCCTCTCAGGAAAAAGATAAAAAAGGTTAACATTACCGATACTTCTTACCTGTACAGGCATACTATCCCGGAATTTGAGAGTTATTCTGATCCCGAAATTCTGACCGAATGGTTTTTGGTAAACAAAAACTCCATCGAAAAATTGAGTATCGATTACGATGTTATCCCCTGGGTGATCGGTTTTGAGGACGTTGCATTTGAAAATTGGCTCAAGCAGATGAAGATCGATTTTGCGGGTGATGAGCTGGGAAGCGGTTTGTCGCCTCAGTTCAGGCAGCTGGTGTTATCCGAAGCGGAAAAAGCCGTGCTCAAGGGTAACGGGACTTTCGAAAAATGCGTGAATTTTATACTTGAAGAATGTGCGTACACGTGTTTGCATTTTAAGGGCGCCGTTATGGCTTATCCCACAAAATTGTCGCCTCCGATAGCGTTTGCCATCCGGCGTTACGAAACGAATGTTCATCATCTGCCGTATACTATGTCGAACAATGCTCAGCGTCACAGGCACAGATCATTTGACCGAAATGAAATCAACTACGAAATAATAAATTTTATAACAAGGATCGCTACGAACGTTAATTTTTTCGTGATCGACAGACACGGGAACATCATATACAAAAACGAGTCGCTGGGGAAGGTTGTGTCAGAAAGAAACGCTGCGGCTTTGAATCCGGACACCTGGAGCAACAGCGTAAAAGTAATGGAATCCAAAACGCAGATCGTCAGAGAAGAAAATGATAAAGGGAGAACCTTTTTGTCCGTAAAATCTCCGTTGATTATAGATAACGAAGTGGAGGGCGTAATCGGTCTCGCAATCGATATTACCGATCGCAAGAAGTTGGAGGAATTTGAAAAACAAAAGGCGCTGCAAATTTTAGCGGAGTCGGTAGCTCACGATATTTCCTCTCCTTTGAGTATATTATCCATGATTTCCCGGAGTAGATCTCTGCCCGAATCCGAGTATATAGCTCTGAGAAATGCGATTATCGGTATTGAGCAAATTTCCGGTAAATTGCTGCTGCAGTGTCGAGAAAATTTGCGGGCCGCAAATTCGGAAAAAGAGCATTATATTCTGGTCGGGCTGAGTTTGCTGGAAATTTTAAAAGAAAAAAGATGTCGGTACGTAGATTCGGATGTTGAGTTCAACTGTTTGTTCAGTGATGATGATCGTACCTTTATTAAAGGTGATTATTCGTCATTTTGCCGCATGCTTTCCAACATTATCGACAATGCCGTGGACGCTGTCGGAGAGGGACACGGTGTTATAACCATCAATCTCAGCGCGAAAAATCGAGAAGTCGAAATTCACATAAAAGACAACGGTAAGGGTATGCTGCGTGACGTCGTTGATAAAGTTATGGGCGGCACGGGAATTACGACCAAAGAGGACGGTCACGGTCTGGGGATGAGGCAGGTTTTGGGAGCCGTCGAGGAAATGAACGGCAGAATTTCGGTCAAAACCGAGGAAAATGTGGGGACCGAGTTTATTCTCACATTTCCGGAATGTGATGCTCCTTCCTGGTTTTCCGATGAAATTGTCCTCCACGACGGGGATACTGTGGTCATTTTGGATGATGATTCCTCCATTTTTGAGGCCTGGAGGAGGTATTTTTTGCCCCATAAAGACAGGGTTGACGTGAGATATCTGACCGACGGCCAGGAGACGATCGATTTTATCAATTCCTTCGGGGAGAAAGATAACGTATTTCTGATCACCGACTACGAACTTCGGGGACAGACCCTAAACGGCGTCGACGTCATAGAGCAAACCGACAGGCAGGCTCGCAATTTGATCGTGACGAGCGTGTACACATCAAAAATCGAAAATTTCGGCGAAAAATGCGATATTTTTAAATTATTTCCGAAAATGGCCGGGGTCGAGAAAATTTCGCTGATTTTTAAGGATAAATCAACTACAACCGGCTAAAGCCGGTGGTTTGAGGTTACGCTTGCAAAGCGGCAGTTAAGAGTAAACTCAAAACTCTGAGATTCTAAAATTGTCTTCCCGATGGTGTGTTTCTTG
>JAISCG010000012.1 GCA_031265715.1 Holosporaceae bacterium
TACTCTGGTAGTGTAGCACTAAAAGCAGACTTGGCTTTTAGAATTTGGAATCATTTAGCTCCCGAAGGGATGTTTCACCTTTTTTCTCCTCAGGAGGTAATGATGCTGAATCTTATGCACCCGATTGGTTTAACTCAAAAGCAGAGGCTAGTTTGGATGGAGTGGTTGGTTGGTGCTTACAGGTCATTCGTTATAAGAGAGAATGTCGAGAATCCTGTCCCGTATTTTAAGAGAGCAGTTAGTTTAAAAGAGAGGGGTTCTGAAGAAGAGTCCAGTGAAGGTGTAGTGCACAGGACGGAATGGCATGTGCCACAATAAAATCGAAGTAGTCCCATTTCCCCTCGGCTCGCCTGTTGTCGGCGGCAATTTCCGCGTCGGTTTCCTCGATGTCGTAGCCGAGCTTGGACGCAACCTCCGCGTGAGGCTTAGAGCCGCACCTGATGGCGTGCATTTGCGCGTTTTGTTCCAAGACCGAGGAAGGTTTTGTGGTGCGCCAGGATAAGGCGTGATGGAGATGGAGGTAAGGTCCTCTGGTGGAGGTTGATCAAGCGAATCCGCCCCTTCAAGGGGGAAGATACCGTCTTTCGAGTCAAGCGCCGAAAGCTAGTTTTTCGTCGAAAGGAGAATTGTTTTTGAGAATGCCAAAAAAGATATGCAGCGGAAAGACTCCCGTGCAGACTTTCAGAGAGTGTAAAAACGTAGCCGTTGATAAAACCAATCAATTGGCTTACGATAAAGCTGCTTTCGACAGTCGTTACTTTTACGACAACACGGGGGCTTAAAAATATGTTGCCGTCAGATTAAATACCGTTCAGTACAACTTCGGATTTATGGTCAGCGTTGTAAATCCGTTGCTAATCAAAAACTTCAGAACAATCAAAATGGTTCGTCAAAAAACCGACAGTTCCGACGCCAAGGTCATTGCACATTATTGTTTGCAGAATAATCCTGGATTGGTGACTCCCAAACCTCAGGAAAACAAGGAGTTACATGAAATTAATGTGCGGTTGGATTTTCTCAACGAAGAGATGGGCAGATTAACGGGTCTTCTTGAGAAAAAAATACTCAATGAAGAGGTTAAGAAATCAATCGATGGGGAAATTGTTTTCATCAAAAAAACAATCAAAATTTGCAAGCTTAAACCAAGAAAATTGTTGAAAGTACAGAAAAACTTCGGAAGAATTTTGAATGTCTCACGAGCATAAAGGGAGTCGGGGCGAAAACGGCAAGCGTTATTTTGGCGAACATGCTAGACGTAAATTTGTTCGAAAATGTGAAACAATTTGCTGCATTTATAGGCGTTACGCCGTCTCATTTTCAATCCGGAATGTCGGTCAACGGTAAATCGCACATCTCCCGTTTGGGATCGGCGAAAATTCGAAAAACGCTGCACATGAGTGCCATAGTTGTGAAAAATCACAATCCGCACTTCGCTGATTTCGTTAAAAAGCTTGAAGCACGAGGAAAATGCGCCAAGGCTATTATCATAGCGATCATGAGAAAGCTGATGCATATCTTTTTTGGCATTCTCAAAAATAATTCTCCTTTCGATGAAAAATTAGCTTTCGGCGCTTGAGTCGAAAGACGGTATCTTCATGTTTGAATGGGCGTGCTTTGCTGCGGTAGAAATCAGCGGGGCGGGAAAAATCTTCAAGAAAAGCGGTTTTCGAAAAATGCAGCTATATAAAGCTGCGTTTTTTATGAGACCGGACACGGATTATCATTAGAGCGAGCCCTATTGATAGTATTAAGGCCGTCTATCAATAGAGTTGTTTTTGGTTTTTGAGAATGATATTATCATTGAGTTTCAGAGATTAATGATAGAATGATAATAGGATATGCAAGGACGTCGACTTTGGATCAGGTGGCCGGCTTTGAATCTCAAATCAGAGAATTAAAAAAAGCCGGTTGCGAAAAAATATACCGAGAACAGGTTTCCTCTGTTTCCTCAAGAAACGAATTGCAGAAGGCTGTTGATTATGCGAGGGAAGGGGATGTTTTCATCGTCACCAAGCTGGATCGGTTGGCTCGTAGTACTGCCGGACTGATGACAATCATAGATCGTCTGACCGCCAAAGGAGTCCGTCTGAAGATTCTTAATTTCGGCATGGATACCCACACTCCGACCGGAAAACTTATGTTGACGGTTCTCGGAGCGGTTGCCCAGTTTGAAAGGGAAGTAATGCTGGAGCGACAACGGGAAGGTATCGCCAAGGCCAAAGCGGAGGGAAAATTCAAAGGACGCAAACCGATCTCCGACAAAAAAGTCGAACAGATGAGTGTTCTTTTAGCAGAAGGGCTTCTTTCTAAATCAGAAATAGCCCAAAAACTGAATATCGGTGTCGCAACTCTGTACAGATACATTTCAAGAAAGAAAAACTCAACCGGAGGCATATGAGGAAACTACGCTGCGACAACAGATGGTTTTTCGGCTGCAAAGACGGATATTTCCGTAACGGCAGAACCACGTTGCACCGATACAGATACGAACGCAGATACGGGGCTTTGCTGCCGTGCTTTGTGCTGCATCACCGAGACGGAAACAAACGCAACAACCGACTGAGCAACCTGCAACCGTTGACCGAACAGGAACACGCGGCCGCGCACCGAGCCCTGAGAAGAGCCGTTATTTTCAAAGACCAACTGTCTTTGGAGTTTTGAGGAAGATCGGGCGGCAACCTCGGCTCCTCGAAAACAACATCGACTTCGTTGTCCGCTCCCCACAAATCACTAAAAAACCGAAAATTATTGCTCTTTCTTGTCTCTGGAAACATTTCCATTACTTTCCAGAACTGTTTTTTGTACGCCGCATACAGCCCAATATTTATCCGGCACATTTTTTACACCATGAACAGTAAAAGCTTTTTTGTTTAAAAGAGTTCTGTGAAGTCAACAATATCTCACCGAGATATGTACGTTCGATCTTATCAACGAACAAACTAAGCCCAAAAATTCAGGCTATGATTATGGACGGATACGTCCCGCGACACCTCTCGATTCAGGATATTATCAACAAAAAATCCCCGATCCTGTGGAAAGATCAGGAGGAGGTGTTTGTGAGGTAATGCACCTTAGCGCAACTTCTCTATTTCAGAAACGGAAAGTCCGGAAGAGCTTGCTATAACGTTTATATCGACTCTGTTTCGCAGAAGACTTTGCACCATCTCTCTTTTCTCTTCCATTCTGCCTTCAGCTTTGCCTTCAGCTTTGCCTTCAGCTTTGCCTTCTCTTTTTGCGCTGTTAATATCGGAATTGTAATCATGCAGTCCGTCTTCCCGCATTCTGATAAGTTCCCTCATTTGAGGGTCTGAAGTCACAATATCAAACATTTTCACTGCCTCCTTAATAACCGGCTCAAATTCGCCTATTTTCTTTACAATTTTTGAGTGTGGATTCTTTATAAATTCTACCCACAAGGTGATGGGACTGTCTTCGCGAAACCCATTCATTTTCTTGATTTCGATAAAATGAATTTCCTCATCCTCTGTCAGCAGTTCGTGAGTCTCATCTTCTCTCATATGGTATGTATGCCAAAAACGCTTATCTTTGAATAAACTTTCCTCTAATATATTGATGCATACGGTTTGATGAAGATTAATGAAATCTCCGCCCTTTGGTAGTTGTTGAAAATAC
>JAISCG010000016.1 GCA_031265715.1 Holosporaceae bacterium
GATACAAACACTTCAAGCTATAGCTCTACTTTAAAAAAACAACCTCAAAATCAGGGGCTTATGTGGCGGCATCGGATAAAGTGAACGTTCTCATCAACTACTAGGTTAGATGTCTCAGATTTTGTGCTACTCAATATCCCTCTGAGCAGATGCCGGAATAGTTGAAAAATTTATGGAAGATGACCGAGCTGTGATCTTTTTTAGATTTATCAGTTTTGATAAGTCAATCGAACCCATCGGTTTGCAGTTATTTATAACCAGTTCATCCAACGAGATCGGAAGAGACGAAAGATCCATTGTACGGCCATTAAAGTTACTAACGGTAACTTTCGATACACCGCCAAAATTGCCTGTAAACCCTTTAAACCCGTAAAGCTGCACATGACAATTTGGAGGAAGAGAAACTATCTCGGGTGTTTGTGCATGAAATATTCTAACAGCTGCTATATTAGGATCATTGACGTCAATTTTTTCTAAAAATCCTAAATTATAGTCAGAATAACAATAAAAAGAAATAACCAGTTCTTTATCTTTGTTGAGGAAATCATAATTTAAAATCTGATCGATAAAATTTGTAGTGCAATTAAAATACGGTTTTAATGTATCGGTATCATCGCGAATTGTCTTGGTAAGGAGTAAGTCTCCTCCAATTCCAATAAGAAATGCACTTTGCACTTTCTCGCGACTCCGGTTATCATTCAGTGGTATCGAACTCATCTGATTCATGATAATCGTCATAAGTGCTTTTCGTTTTTTTTCTTCATTTTTGTATTTTTTATAAAAATGAAAAGAGCTTGCAATCTTGTAGTCCGGAATATTTTGATACGCATGGGAGAATATTGTATGATACATATTTTGTTCAGCATAATGAGGATAAAGATAACCACAAAGATAATTGTATTTATGATTTCTATAATCAAACACTATTTTCGTTGAGTTATCTTCTAATTTGACGCTTCCGTGGCCAACGATTTGTCCTATTGTGAACGCATTCGAATACTTATCAACCTTTACTGAAAGTCCCCCGTAAAGTTCATTATTCCGAAATAAAGTGGAACCTTTAATATCATACTTTTGCGTCTGATTTATACATTCGAACAGTTTTTTCAAAAAAGGAATTATATCGCCAATTTTAGTATATCCCGGGTAGCGAACTCCCAGTATTGCCGCAAAGGCCTTTGTAAAATTTATAAGACCGGCTTTAAGTTCATTTTCATTTGTTGGATCAGGTTCTGCTGTCGGATCAGGTTCTGCAGAATTACGCAGGGAACGAGCGTACTTAATTTTTGATTCTCCATATTTAAAATTGAGACAGGAAACAGCACGATTCCAATTTGTTCTTACATCCTGAGCAGTTTCATTTACATTATTTTTGCTTTCTTCCAGGAATTCTTTCACTTCTTCCAGACGATCTGAATCGAATCTTTCGGAATCATTTCCAAATACTTTTTTAATTCGACCTCTTATGGCTTCGATATCTATTCCTTTTATTCCATCGACTCCCAACACATAATTGAATGTGTGTCGGAGTGACGTCTCAACACAATCGGCAAAAGTGACCTCTCTTCCATTCTTAACGATTCTATCTTCAACAATTTTGCCGTCAACGATTTTGCAAGGCAAAGCAGATCCGTTGCTAACCGGAGCACCATACGGCAACGTCATACTCTCAGATATTTTCTTGAATTTTTCATGAACCTCTTTCGCCTTTTCAAAAATCAGATTACGCTCTTCCTGCTTTAACGATGCTTCTTCGAGGTATTTACGTGAGAATATCTTCTCCCTGTAATTGCGCCAATGCTTCAAGAAAGTTTTTACATTACCTTCTTCCAGCAACTCTCCTATGAACGCTAATATAACATGCTCCGTCGTGTATGTTGAGTATTCGTATTTATCTTTTGCTTCTGCAATTAAAGCGCTACATATTTGTTCTATCGTTTGCGCCCCGACAACTTTAAGGCAATTGTCTTGGTCAATTTTCCCCATAAGAAATAAGATTGGAAATCTTAAAATCTTTTCGTAGCATAATTTGCTTAGTTCGGTTAGTTTTTCCAATTTTTTATTTTTATCAATCTTCGAAAGATTATTGTGTATCTCCGCCAATCCTTTAGTTATTTTATTAAAATATGCCGCGAATTTTGAACCGCTTTTTCTATTGAATTCCGATATTCCTGTTGCAAGCAAATTAAATTCCTCATAAATATCGGAAACTTCTTTTTCGGAAATTTCTTCCTTAGATTTTTCTTTTTTTATCTTATCGATTATGATTAACAAGTCTTCAGAAAACTTAAGCCATTCTTTTTCCGCTAACTTACCAAGCTTTTCTTCATTAATTTGTGTTAGCGACGGAATGCCTTTGTTTCCGATCCATAGGCGACTAAGTTCGGCAGCGACCATTAGTTGAGCCAAAACTTTCATTCCCTTCTCCTTATTCGATGAAAGAAGATCCTGAACCTTTCCTCCTAAATTATCTTGACTCCTCCAGGTAACTTCTAATCCTGTCCCCAAATTTGATGGAAACAGTGCAATAATTAATGATTCAAGATCGTCCCGTCCCTTGTCAAATCTCCGATCGACAGCTGTTCCTTCTCTATTCTCTCTACTTTCGCTATTTCTTATAAAATTACCGCTGAATCGGAGCTTTTCCAGAAAGCCTGATTCCCTCATGACACTTCCCCAAAACAGTAAATAGTGGGGCGGCAATTTACCGTTTTCATTACTTTCGTTGACGTACATATTCAATACGCCTTCGTTGTTTTCTACTTTAAAATGTTGTGTGTCTACGCGGGCGTCACTCGAAAAACAGAAGAATAAAGCACCAACCAAAAATCCGATTTTAAAAAAATTATTCATGATTCTACTCCTTATATCTTAGATTATACTTGCTATTTATTAAAAAAACGTTAATTTTATGACTTTTATTTTAAAATATTACTCACTGTTGAAAAAAAGTGCCTGACCACGCGCTTCAAGTGTCTGCACTTCCATAAACGCGCTATTAAAATTATCGCAGAGAATTAAATGGCTCTATTGGTGGTAAATCGAAGCGCCTCACCACCCGTCGGATCTTTTTTTATCTAAAATTTCAGTAAATAGTGTTTATGATAACATTTTCTCGTCGTTGCGAGCAGAGCGAAGCAATCCGTGACTCAAATTTAAGCAAATTTAAAATCCGGATTGCCGCGTTGCGCCGCTCCGAGCAATGATGAGATGAAACGCCTAATTTAATGCGACGGGTAGTAAGCGAGAAAATATTTAATTAATTTGTTAATAATGCATTAGTGTATATAATGCGAAGTGTGTTGTAATGACGGAGTATAAGAATGTTTTCGGATCTTGCTAATGCGGTCAGATTTTTGTCAATTTCGGAAGTTGGCGAAGCTAAAAGCGGTCATCTCGGTATGCCTCTGGGAGCGGCGGATTTTTTAACCGTCCTTTTTAAGGACTTTCTTATTTTCGATCCGAAAAATCCGCAATGGCCGAATCGGGACAGATTCGTGCTTTCCGGAGGACACGGATCGGCGGCGCTCTACGCTCTGCTATACCTCACCGGCTACGAAAAAATATCGCTGAATGATCTGAAAATGTTCAGAAAACCGGGATCGAAAGCAACCGGCCATCCGGAGTATGACATTTCCTGTGGAATCGAGGCGACAACCGGCTTGTTGGGACAGGGAATTGCCAACGCCGTCGGCATGGCGATCGAAGAAAGACTTTTGAATGCCAGACTCGGAGACGATTGCATCAATCACTATACATATGTCTGCGTCGGAGACGGCGATCTGATGGAGGGCATTTCCCACGAAGCGAGCTCGATAGCCGGGCATTTATCCCTCGGGCGCCTGATCGTGCTGTTTGACGATAACAATATTACAATAGACGGAGAAGTCTCCGTTTCATCCGGCGACAATGTGCTCAAGCGATACGAATCCTACGGATGGCATGTACAATCCGTCGACGGTCACAGCGAAAGCGAAATTTTTTCCGCTCTCGGGGAGGCCAAAAAAGATCAACGTCCGTCTCTGATTTCCTTTAAAACAAAAATCGGCTTTGGAAGTTCCCGCGAAAATACGCCGCAGGCCCACGGCGGGGCTCTTTCAAAATCCGAAACGGAAGAAATAAAGAAAAAATTGAATTGGTTTTGGGATCCGTTTGAAGTTCCGGAAGATATTCTGAAAACGTGGCGAGCTGCGGGGATGCGCCATCACGAAAATTGCAAAAAATGGTATGAAACTCAATTTTCGAAATACGGTTCGGCGGAATTTGAATTTACGGATAGTATGAAAAAAGCTCTCCGCTCCCTGAAAAAAGATTGTTTTGTTTCTCGACCTTTTGAAGCCACAAGAATCAGTTCAAAAAATATCATTGAAAAAATCATGGAAACGTCGAATTTTGTTCTGTCCGGATCGGCCGATCT
>JAISCG010000024.1 GCA_031265715.1 Holosporaceae bacterium
AACATGTACGGCAAACTTGAATCGCTGAAATTATTCCCGCAAAAATTCGTTCGCACGAGAAATATCTCGATTGAGGAACGCAACGGCGTTTTGAGTTTGCTGCCGACTCAGCATCCGGGGGCTCCGGGGACAATCGGAAGCAGCGAAAAAAGAAAAATGCGATCTTTTTCGATTCCTCACATTCCCCATGACGATGTTGTTCTGCCGGAGGAGGTGCAGGGCATTCGCGCCTTCGGATCCGAGACGGAATTGCAGGCGATGGCGAGCGTTATTACCGATCATTTGCAGTCGATGTGTAACAAACATGCTATTACTTTGGAACATTTGAGAATGGGAGCGTTGAAAGGAGTGATTTTTGACGCCGACGGATCCGAACTCGTTAATCTGTATTCGGAATTTGAAATTGCACCTACGGTTGTAAGCTTCACTCTCGGAACTGCCGGTACCGATGTGAAAAAAAAAGTGTCTCGAAGTCGTTCGTCACATCGAAGACAATCTGCGCGGTGAATTTATGACCGGCGTGCATTGTTTGGTGTCTCCGGAATTTTTCGACGCGCTCACATCACACGGAAAAGTGAAGGAAGCCTACGAGAGATGGCAGGAGGGAGCCGCTCTGCGAGAGGATATGCGCAGCGGCTTCACTTTCGGAGGAATTACTTTCGAAGAATATCGCGGACAAGCAACCGATCCGTCCGGAAATGTTCGTCGATTTATTGCAGCTAACGAGGCTCATTGCTTCCCGACCGGAACCGTGGAAAGTTTTGTTACCTATTTTGCACCGGCAGATTTCAACGAAACGGTCAACACGCTGGGGTTGCCTCTGTATGCGAAACAATGTCCGAGAAAATTTGATCGCGGTACGGATTTGCATACGCAAAGTAATCCGCTGCCGATGTGTTTGCGTCCAGGCGTGCTCGTAAAATTGATAGCGGCGTGATGATTGTCGCATGGGGACAGGTTCACGATGATGTGTTTGAACACCTCGGAGTTGAAGTAATTTTCAAATCGAAAACGTCAGAGCCCGTATCTGTTCTTGCGTTGATGAAAGAGCCGGAAAGCGTTTACGAAATCGGAAGTTCGCAGGTTATCGGACAGATTGCTGAATTTTCCGTGCGGGCTGCCGATGCAACACCGAAAATCGGTGATTTTATTTTTCTCGGTTCGAAAAAATACAAGATTCACGAAGAGCCGCTGTCGGACGCATCAAATTTAATACTGAAATTTAAGGCTGTGTTGGTGGAGAAATAAAAATGTCAAAGGAGATTAGGAAATGAATGAATTAATACAAATCAATTACAAAAATGAAAAACCGACCGTAAGCGGACGTGATCTTCACACTTTCCTAGAAGTAGAAACGCCGTATCATAAATGGTTCCCGCGCATGTGCGAATATGGTTTTGTTGAGGGGAGAGACTTTTGGACATTTTTGTCCGAAAGTATTGGGGGAAGACCTGCCACAGAACATTCGATAAGTATTCCGATGGCGAAGGAGTTTTGCATGCTGCAGCGTTCCGCTAAAGGAAAAGAATACGGATCTGTTAACAGTTATTTATTGACCGCCTGGAATAATTTTCTGCATCCTGTGGAATAGCAAATGCATACTGTACCTGTCGATGTTCAGATAGAAAAAATTGTAAGCGGCATAAATGCGCTTCCGGAACAGGTTGCGCAGGCAGCAGCGCTTGCCCTGAATCGCACGTCCGAATGGATGAAAGGTCAAGTTTCGAAAGAATTATCTGGGGAAAAACGCCTCAAATTAAAGCTTATTCGCGACCGCATAGCGATAGCGAGAGCAAACAAGAAAAATTTAAAATCTTTGCTCAACTGCAATTTCAGAGGAATTTTGGCGTGTGATCTTGGATCGATGCGACAGACTCCGGCAGGAGCCAAAGCCGGCGGACAATTATTTGAACACGCGTTCATTGCAACTTTAAAACCCGGAGCAAAAACCGGAATTTATCGACGGAAAACCGCAAAAAGATTTCCTGTGAAATCTGTGATGATTCCGATTTTCGATGAAGCAACAAAAATAATAGAAGAGGTTGCGGGAGACGAAGCGAAAATCGTTTTTGAAAAAAGATTTTTGCATGAAATTAGAAGAATAACGGGGGCAATATGACTCGGCAGATTTTAAAAAATATTCGGACTGAAATTTTGAGAAGTCCGGGTATTCAATCATGTTTGATTAATCCGAATCCGCGGGGAGAAATTATTGCACCGGCGGTATTTTTGGAAATTGCGAGTTATGGAATCGGAGACGATCCTGCCACCGGCGAACTTTCATTAATCGCAAATGTTGAAGCGCGCGTTGTTGTGGATTCCACAATTGATGATGCAGCAATCGCAGATCGCGCCAGCGAAATTGTTTGTCAATCGCTGGCCTGTGAAATTGCAAACATTGCGCATCTGAATTCGTTCAATTGTGAAATTTCACCGGGGAAAATTTCGGGAATTACCCGAGATTTTTTTAAACCGGAATTTGATGTTTATGTTTGCTGGCTCGTGGAATGGAATCACGAATTTCATCGCGGCGTTTCTGTCTTTGATGAAATCGGAGTACCTCCGCATATTTTGCACATAAACGGTGAGGAAATCGAATGAACGACAGCTTTGCATTTTCGGATTTATTTCGTCGAGTCGCAAATTTAATCCGCATCGGAAAAATTTGTGAAATTGACGGTGCGCGTGTAAAGGCGCAAATCGGAAATGTGAAAACGAATTGGCTGCCGATTATTTCAACTGCTGGTGACACAAATGTTTGGATTCCGATTACGGTTGGAGAATCGGTCGCGATAATTTCTCCTTTCGGTGAAATGTCGCAATCGTTTGTAGTTCGTTCGCTGCATTACAATAGGTACGCGGTTCCGGAAAATAGCAACGATATTTCTCTGAAAACAAAATCCGATGTGAAAGCCGAAAGCGAAGGAAAATTTGAAGGCGAGTTTAAAAACGGACTCGAATTAAAGGTGAACGACACATATATATATGTGCATGACGACGGCGCAAAAATAAAGTGTAAAAACGCTGAAATTTCAGTTACTAACGATAGAATTTCGTGCAAAACGGAAAACAGTTCGATAATTAGCAGAAATGATCAAATAACGCTGAATGCCGGTAACGCAAGCATCACGCTGTCATCTGACAGGATTCGATTAAGCTGCAGAGGATCAACAATTGATCTGTCCGACAGCAGTATTTCGCTTAATTCCCCTGAAATTTCAACAATTCCATCCGTTTGCAAATGCCAAGGAGGTTTGTAAATGAAAGGAATGAGCAGAACAAACGGTCAATATCTTGATGACCTCGAACATCTGAAACAGTCGATTATCGATATTTTGACAACTCCGATCGGCAACCGAGTTATGCGTCGCGAGTACGGCTCGAATCTTTTTTATTTGGTTGATAAACCTGTAAATCGAGAGTTTTTGCAGCTGATTTACGCTGCTGTCGCGGAGGCTCTGGAGAGATGGGAGCCGCGATTGCAGTTGAAAAAAGTTACCGTTGACGAGTTTAAGGACGGTCACATAACGCTGTCGTTGAGCGGTATTTATCTTATCACGCAGGTGCGAGTTGATATTAGAGGAGTCACGATATGAATTTAACAGACCTCAAAGATCCTAAAATTATAGAAGAGCTGAGTTTTGAAGAAATTTTACAGCAAATGAAGGAAAATCTTGTCGCCATCGATTCCGAGTACACAGCGTTTCTCGGAAGCGACCCGCTCATGAAATTACTTGAAGTTGCAGTATATCGTGAATTGCTTCTACGGCAGAGGATCAATCAGGCTGCCAAAGCAAATTTGTTGGCATTTGCAACCGGATCAGATTTGGATAATCTTGCGGCATTTTATGGAATTTCACGAAAAGAAAATGAAACTGACGAAGAATTGAGAGAGCGAACTCACGCAAAAATTGTCGGTTGGTCGTCAGCCGGAAGTCGGGAAGCATACAAATTTCACGCATTAAATTCTGATTCGCGGGTGAAAGAAGCAAATGCGGATTCTCCGAAGCCGGGGTTAGTAAGAATATCTATACTTTCAAAAGAAGACGGCGGCATTGTTTCAGAAGATTTGCTGGAATCTGTGACAAAATATATGCTTCGCGAAGACGTTCGCATGCTGACGGACACGGTGGAGGTCGTGCCCTGCGGATTGATCGAGGTGAACGTCAAAGCAAAAATTATTTTGATGGCGAGCACGCCTCCGGAAATTTTAAATACGATTCGCCAATCTTTTATCTTGGCTTTTTCTAAAATTGCAGGACTTGGAGTATCAATTTCGCGGGCTTGGATAATTTCGAATTTGTTTTTGAACGGCGTAAAAGACGTTGAGCTGACAACTCCGCCCAAAGATATTCTCGTAACTGAAATCGAGTGTGCAAAGCTTGGGGTTGTAGAGTTAACGCGATGACTTTGCTGCCCTGCAACAGCACAAAATTTGAAAGGGACGTTGAAA
>JAISCG010000050.1 GCA_031265715.1 Holosporaceae bacterium
TCCCTGCTGCGTCTTGCCGTTGACGAAGGCCGCCGGGATGGTGTTTATGTGATAATCGTGCATTATCGTTTTTTGGCCGTTCATCACCCCTGCCTGAAATTTTTTATCGGCGATGCAACTTTCGATTTTTTTTCTGTCGAACCCCAGGCCGACAAAGATATCTCTCAATTTTTCCTTCGGAGACTTGGATTCTATCCACTCTTTTTGTTTTCCGTAAAGACTTTCCTGAAGATGAAGGATTTTTTTAATCGAATCTCCCCCCAGACACACCACTGAAATTGCGCCCTCCATCGCTCCCATATCGTCGATGTAAAACATAAATCGTACTTTTACTTTTCCGGTATCCACGTATTTCTTTTTGAATTTCGGAAATTCATTCAGGTGAAAAGTTCGGCAGTGAGAGCACGTAAATGAAGAAAATATCGTTACCGTAACGGGGGCCTTTTTATCACCGATGATTACTTCTTTCAGTTTGCAGTCGGGAGGGAAATTCGTTTCTTTCAAATTTTCGAAAAAAGATTTTTCGAGAACGATTTTCACCGGTTGCCCTTTGGTTTTCGGCTTTTCTTTTCCCTCTGAACTTCCCGCTAAAAATAATGAAATACCCAATATAAAGCACAGTTTCACAGATAACCTCTCAGTATTTATTATAAAAATTATTTCAATTATACATTAAATCTAAAATGGAATACATCCCCATCATTTACGATATATTCTTTCCCCTCAAGTCGCATTTTTCCGGCGGATTTTGCTCCGACTTCCCCGTTGTACGCGACGTAATCGTCGTAGCTGACGGTCTCGGCGCAGATGAAACCGCGTTCAAAATCCGTGTGAATCACTCCGGCAGCGGCGGGGGCCTTGGATCCTTTGCCCGTGGTCCAGGCGTGAGCTTCCAGGGGACCGACGGTAAAAAACGTAATTAAATCCAGCAAATCGTATCCGCCGCGGATGATTCTTGCCAGCCCGGACTCGGATAATCCCAGCGATTGAATGTACTCGAATTTCTCGTTTTCGTCTCGGATAACGGCTATTTCGGACTCGATGGCGGCCGAAACCGTGACGACAGACGAATTCCTGCTTTTTGCGAAATCCTCCACACTTTTTGTATAGCTGTTTCCGGATATAATCTCATTTTCCCCCACATTGCAGACATACAAAATCGGTTTTTTGGTGATCAGATGCATCGAATCGGAAAAAAAGTTGTCGTCTTCCGTAAAATTCAACAGGTTCAGCATTTTTCCGCTTTCAAGCCAATCGATGAATTTTTGCAGACTGTTTTTTTCCGCCGAAAGCTCGGGATTGTTCTTTTTCGCGATGGAGGATTCCTTTTTTTTCAGACTTTCGAGGTCGGACAACATCAATTCCGTTTCGACTGTTTCAATGTCTCGGATCGGATCGATATTGCCGTTGACGTGGGTTATATCGCCGTTATCAAAACACCTCACGATGTGCAAAATTGCGTCGACTCCCCGAATGTGCCCCAAAAATTGATTCCCGAGGCCCTCACCCTTGCTTGCGCCTTTCACCAACCCGGCTATGTCCGCTATCTCGATTTGGGTCGGGATAATTTTTCCGCTCGCCGCTATCTGCGCAAGTTTGAACAATCTCGGATCCGGCACTCCGACTCTGCCGATATTCGGCTCTATGGTACAGAAGGGATAATTCATCGCCTCCGCGGCCATGGTTTGAGTTAACGCATTAAATAAAGTCGATTTTCCGACATTCGGAAGTCCGACGATTCCACAATTAAATCCCATAATAATCCTTTTTATGTTTCGAAAACCAATATAATCGTACCGGATCGTGTTGTCCGGATAAAAAGATCAATTTCGGGAATCGAAGAGGAAAGGGGAGGGCGAAGACGGTAAGCAATCGGTATGGTCTCACAGTTTTTTAGGTACATATAGTTCCGTCAGATCAGCGTTTTTTTAATCTTTCGGTTAAAAATATGTGGTATGTTGATGATACGGATGGTAAATTCAAACAAATATTTACGGAGATAAAATGTTAGACAGAATCTTTAACCCCGAGTCGTTCGAAAAAAATTTTTCATTTGAAATAGAAGCTTCTTTGCGCAAACCGGACGCGGAGCCGTTTATGGTGTTGCTGCCGCCTCCGAACGTTACGGGGTCTCTGCATATGGGGCATGCTCTTTGTTACACGATTCAGGACATTATTGCTCGCTATAAGAGATTAAAAGGCTATGACGTTTTGTTTCAACCGGGATTGGATCATGCCGGAATTATTACGCAGTTACTCGTGGAAAAAAATTTATATGAAAACGGGGTAGAGAAGGGGAGTCTGACCCGGGAAATCCTTTTGAAAGAGATATGGTTTTTTAAGGAAAATTCCGGAAGTACAATTCTGGATCAGATGAAAGTGCTCGGCATATCCTGTGATTTTGCGCGTCTCAGGTTTACCATGGATGATGAAGGTAAAAAGGCCATCACAAAAATGTTTGTGGATTTATTCAACGACGGCCTTATATATCGCGGAAGAAGAATGGTCAGCTGGGATCCGCTCATCGGTTCCGCCGTGTCTGATCTTGAAATTTCCGAAAAGGAAGTGGACGGAAATTTGTGGTATATCAAGTACATGCTTGCGGATTCTTCCGGAGAATACATAACGGTGGCAACCACCCGCCCGGAAACTTTATTCGGAGATGCGGCCGTGGCCGTACATCCGGATGACGAGAGGTACAGGCACCTCGTCGGCAAAGAGGTTCTGGTGCCGCTGACCGACAGAAAAATACGCATAATTTCAGATAAATACGCGAATCCGGAGAAGGGAAGCGGCGCGGTTAAAATTACTCCGGCTCACGATTTTAACGACTACGAAGTCGGAATACGCAACAGACTTCCGATGATCGAGATCATGAATTTTAACGGCGAGTTGAATGAAAATGTTCCGGAAATTTTTCAATTTACGGACCGTTTTGCGGCTCGGGAAAAAGTCGTAGATTTTCTGAACAAAAAAGAGCTGTTGGAAAAAGTAGAAAAAATCAGGCAAAAAATTCCGTTCGGAGATCGATCCGACGTTCCTCTGGAACCCATGATTACTCATCAGTGGTTTGTGAATGCCGAAAAACTCGCGATTCCGGCGATTGAAGCCGTCGAAACCGGAAAGATAAAATTCATCCCGAAGCATTGGGAAAACTTGTATTTTGAGTGGTTGAAGAATGTCAGACCGTGGTGCATATCGCGTCAAATTTGGTGGGGACATCGCATCCCTGCCTGGTACGGCCCGGACGGTCAAATTTTTGTTGCGGAGACCTTTGAAGGAGCAATGGAAAAAGCCGTGGGTTTTTACGGAAAAAATAAAGTTGAGCTTACGCAGGATGAAGATGTTCTGGATACGTGGTTTTCCTCCGGAGCGTGGCCGTTTGTGGTGCTCGGATGGCCGAAACAAACGGACGAGCTCAAAAGATTTTATTCAAAAATGATTGTTGTCACCGGTTTTGATATCATTTTCTTCTGGATAGCCCGCATGATCATGATGGGCATATATTGTATGAAGGAAGTTCCGTTTCCGGATGTGTACATTCACGGACTTGTTCGTGACGACAAGGGGCGTAAGATGTCCAAATCCCGGGGAAATGTCATAAATCCGCTGACCTTGTGCAAAAAATATGGAGCCGACGCGGTAAGGTACACTCTGGCGTCGATGGCGTCTCCGGGGCGAGATGTAAGATTGAATGAACAATCGGTCGAAAACGGCAGAAATTTTCTCACGAAACTTTGGAATGTCGTCAGGTTTGCGCAGATGAACGGTTGCGTGTACAACAAAGAGTTTAATATTGCAAAGGTAAACAATTCCGTAGCAAAGTGGATTATTCTTTGTGTCAGGCAACTGATCATAGACGTTGAAAAATCCATGGACAATTACCGGGTTGATGAAGTGGCGAATCATATTTATCACTGCGTGTGGGATTCGTTCTGTGATTGGTACATGGAATTTATAAAACCCGTGTTGCAGCAATCTGCTCTTCGCGATGATGAAAGACAGGGGTACGATCTTCCTCTTACCATCCTGAAGAAGGATATCCGGGATACGACCGCCTGGGCCATAATACAGTTTCTCAGGGTTTTGTATCCGATTTGTCCGTTTATTGTTAAGAAGCTTTGCGGAGAAATGGGAATCATTAACACAGCCTGGCCAGACGCAAGCGCCATTGATCTGGATTTTAGCGAAGCGGTTCGGGAAGTTGAAGTTTTAAAAACGCTAATATCTTCCGTAAGGTCGATGAAGCAGTATTTGAACATCCCTTTGAATGAAAAAATTAATATCAGAGCGGAAAGTTCGGATAAATATATTGAAAATACCATTCTGAAACACAAAGAAACGGTGCAGAGGATGGCAGGAGCGGTACTCGGTGAGATCTCCAAGCAAACTGTTCCGATTGTCATTGACGAAGCAGTCATTCACATGGAAGTCGGAAGTAAAATTAATATCGAAACCGAATTGGAAAGACTTACGAAGGAATCGGATAAGCTGAATAAAACCAGAGAAGCGGCGCTTTTGCGATTGGCCAACGAGGATTTTTGCAACAAAGCGACCGATGATGTCGTTGAGGAGCACAAAAAAAGAGTTGAAACTCTCGGTGAAAAAATTCAAAAAATCGACTACATCATAAGCAGCTTAAAAGTAGTGTAATTACTTGTGCAACAGGTACAAACTTATTGTAGAATATGACGGTTCGTCCTTTTTCGGATGGCAAAGGCAGAAGAATCGGGACACCGTCCAGCAGCGCCTGGAGGAGGCTGTTCTACCTCTGACAAAAACTCATGTCACAATGTTCGGATGCGGGCGTACCGATGCCGGTGTGCATGCGGTCGCCCAGGTTGCGCATTTTGATACGGAGCGCGACCTCGACTGTTTTCGCATAAAAGAATGTATGAACGCGCATATGAAAAACGTGGCGGCGGGTGTGCTGTCCGTTGAAAAAGTTTCCCGCGATTTTGATGCGAGATTCAGCGCAAAAGAAAGATCATACCTGTACAAGATATTGAATCGCCGCACAAAACCCTGCATCGACGCAAACAGGGTTTGGCACGTTATCCCCCACGCGGATGAAGAAAAAATGCATTCTGCGGCGCAATGTTTGGTCGGAAAACATGATTTTTCGGCATTCCGTGCAGCCGGATGCCAGTCCGGATCTCCGCTGAAAACCGTAAATTCCGTCACCGTCGAACGCGAAGGGGATTTAATCACCCTGAAAATTTCCGCAAGATCGTTTTTATATCATCAGGTGAGAAATATAGTCGGATCCCTGTTTTTTGTCGGATGCGGAAAATGGAGCGAGCAGGATTTTCTCGAAATATTCAAAAATCGGGATCGAACTGCTGCGGGACCGACGGCTCCTGCCCGGGGTTTATATTTTCTCGGCGCAAAATATTGCCTTTCGACATTTTTTTGTATA